>JANNCG010000225.1:0-4856 GCA_031386385.1 Myxococcales bacterium | reverse complement strand
ATGCGTACGTCGTGGTGCTGATCCCCGAGAAGGTGAACGACAGCGCGCGCGACCACAAGACCTCGCACGCAAGCGAAGCGAACCCCACGACAAACACCGACACGACAATCCACCAAGAGTCTCGACGTGCGGAGGTATTGGCGCTGTTGTTGTTGCCGTGGTTGTTCGCGTTCGAGTCAAACACGGGGAGGTGTTTTGCGCGAAGCTTCCACCATGCAATGGTCGCGAGCGCCACGGAAAAATTGACCCCCGCAGCGAAGCGCTCTGTGCCGGTCAGTCCGACGGCTCCGAGCAGGTAAAATCCAGACAAAAATGTGCCCACCACGGCGCCCGCGGTGTTGACGCCATAGATCGTCGCCACCCGCGACTCAACAGAGCCACCCACCCCCTGTGTGGCCCGTATCAGCATCGGAAACGTCGCTCCCATCAGCACCGCGGGCAGACCCACAACCACAAACGCGAGCGCAAACCTGAGCGTCGTCAGCGCACCAAACGCCGCGGCCCGGTCGTACAGCCACGCATCGACCAAACGAAGTCGCCCAAGCACGACGGGCACCAGCAGCCCCGCTACACCGATGAATCCCTCTAACAACCCATAGGCCACGAGGGGCTCTTTCACACGCGATGCGCGCCGCCCACCGAGCAGAGATCCCAACGCGAGGCCCGCCATGTATGCCGCAAGCACCGCGCTGACTGCACGGATCGTAGCGCCGAACAAAAAGACTAAACGTCTTGTCCACACCACTTCGTACACAAGCGCCGCAAGCCCAGACAAAAACGCAACAGCGTGCAAAAACACAGTACCATTTCGACTCGTTGCGTCCGTCGTCCCAGCGGACAACGGCGCGGTGAGTTCAGCGTCTTCGGTGCTCAATGGCCGCAGTCGTGAGGGTAGAGCGACGTGGGGTTGGCAACCAACGCGCGGTGGACGGAGGTGCTCTCGACGAAGATCGCGGAGTGGCGATTGGGTCCGCCGGAGGCGAGCGTCCATCGCTCAAACTTCGCACCGGTGCGCATGGTCGATACTTCAGCACACCGTACAACGCGTGACAAGAGTCGCTGGCGCAATGTCTGACTCTTCGGTAACCTTGGTTCGCGGGTTAACTACTTTTTGAGAAGCCGATGCAGCGATGCGAAAGCTTTTGCTCGCTTCGATCGTCGAAGCACTAGCGAAATACCAGACACTTTCTCACGAGAAACAGCATGATAAAAAAACTTTACACCAGTTTGCGAATGACAATTGGGTTGCTTGCAATGGCGCTGACCACAGCGTGTGGAGGCAATCCCCTCGTGGGTCGCTGGACAGCGACTACGCAGTACCCACCGGGCGGTTTGGGCGGAGGACCACAAGGGACCATCACAACCGTTATTGAGTTTGGCGCGGACAATACCTTCGGGCAGCGCATCACCGCGACCGCAGCATGCACTGGCGACGTGACATTCACGGGGTATAAGATCACCCTCAACCCCATATCGGCGACGTCGGGCACGTTCACGGCGACAACGTTGGGCACATGTACCGGCGGGCCAGTTCGTTGCCCATTTGGAGGGATGACGATTGACGTCGCAGCCTGCGGAGGCGGCATTGGCATGATGGCCGCGCAGTACGTCCTCAGCGCAAACGGGATGCAGCTCTCTCTCAACGGAGGCCTGTACACCCGCGTGAATTGAGATCCATACTGGGGTTCAGTTTGTGGGCTGCGATCGTAGGCGCTCCGTCGCTACGAGCGGGGAGTTAGCCACGCGAGCAGCTCACGCTCGTCGTCCGCGAAGATCGCGTCGTCTATGGCGGCCCAGTGCTCGGGCGTTGCGTTGGCCAAGAGTGCACTCTGCTCGCTGTCGGTGAGCGGGCGCTTCAAGCGCTTCGCGGCAGAACGCACGAGCCCGTTGCGACGCTCAAGCGCGACGCCCTTTTCAATGCCCCGCTCAATGCCCTCTTCGATGCCTTCAAGTTTGCCTTCAAGTTTGCCTTCGGTCTTCAACTTGCGACTTAGCTCATCGCTCCACGCTGTAATGCTCATGATGGCCTCACGTTCGTCTGGGTATTGTGCAATGATTTCTTCGCCGGTCAATCAGCTTTCCCAGTGAGTCGAACTTGTTGCGCATGCAAGTGAGTGGTTGCTTTATGTGCTCGACGCACGCTGTGCCAGTCAGAACAGGGTGCTCATCCAAGGTGACAGAATTCGTGATTGCGCTGTCACTTGAGCGAGCTGTCATTCGGCGATCCGCGGGCTTATCGCTGATTAACAACGCCCTGCTCTCAACCACATACGTCTGTTTCTGTAACCTGCCCGCGTTCCTACACGCCGACTCGCTGCACGAAACCCAAATCGTCGCATGGTCAGTTAACGTGCAGCTTCTCGTAGCGAACTGTAACGCGGTTTGCACATAGCGGTGTGAACAGGGTTAACCTCGTTGCATTCGGGTGACCCATTTTGATCATCTAGAACGCAAACATGGATGCCCAGAGCGCAAAAAAGATCGTTGAACAATATCTTCAACCTGTTGAACCCGGCGACAATGTTTTCGGGATTTTTGATAACAAAACGGTCGAGACAGCCTACGGCTGGGTTTTCTATTACAACTCAAAACAATACATAGAAACTCGCGAAATGCGCCACATGCTCGTTGGACCTACACCCCTTCTTGTTCGCCACTCTGGTGAATTGGTGGTACTGGCCTTCCATACTTCACTCGCAGCCGCGCTCACAGAACTTAACTTGTAACGTATATTTCCTGCGGAAACGCGGCGGTGGAGGATCCACAGTTCTCTTTCATGGCAAGCAAACGTGGGGCGCCTCGACAGCAATTTCGGTGGCGGAGGCAACAGCCGGAATTCGTCCGGGAACTCCGATGCCAGGGATTTATCTCACAACCGATCCAATGCGAGCCGCAACCCAATACGCGACACCGAGAGGAACAGCCGTTCGAGTGGAGGTTTCCACGGAATTTGCAAATTCAATCCGGCAGTTGGGTGGCACCAACGGTGGAAACATGGAATATTTTGTGAACACCGCCGACGGTGCAGCAGTGCTCAATTCCACTATTCGTTGGTTGGGATTTCGGGACGCTATCAACACAGGGATGAGTACCGGAAGATGAAATGCGCTGAGGTAGAAGCATATATGCACGAGGGCGTTGCTGGGCTTAAGCGAGTCTTGACCGCTGGAGGAGATCCGAACGCAACGGATCCAGGGGAGAAGACCCTCCTCTGGATGGCGGTTCTCAACAATGACCTTGAAGGAGCTAAACTTCTTTTGGACGCTGGCGCTCGCGTTGACGAGCCTCTCCTTCACGGGGGGACAGCGTACACTATCGCACTTTACTTCAAAAATAGACCGATGATCGAGCTTCTCTTAGAACGAGGAGCAAACCCCGAAGCTAAAAGCCGCATTCATCTTGCTTACGAAGAGCGTGGTGTTGACGGACTTCGCGAGCAGTTAGCTGCCGGTGCAGATCCGAATAGTCTTGATGAGTACGGCGTATCGCTTCTCTGCTATGCAGTGTGCCGCAGAGATCTTCCAGCGACTCGCATTCTAATTGATGCAGGCGCAGACATCGAGATCCGTCGCCCTGGCGGATGGACGCCACTTATTGACGCCGCAGACGGCGATAGCGAGGAAATTGTGCGGCTTTTGGTCGCGTTGGGAGCCGACGTATTCGCCAAAAATGACGATGGCTACACGGCCTACATGCGAGCTAGAATGTCGAATACTTCTCTCCTCGCTTTTCTAGAGAACGCTGAACTCACGCAGGAGATTGCATCGACCACTGATGTCGCATCGGACAAGTAATAAGTTATGGACGAGCATCATAGCCCCGTGGTGTGAGGCGATTTCAAACCAGCGTTGGCCGCACGTGGGCTACTTCTTGCGAGTTGCGGCCTTTTTGCGCGTAATCGTTGGTTTTTGCACCCGCTCAGCGAGCAGTGCCTGCACTTGTGCCTCTAACGCAACACGCGCTTGATGCTCGGCGGCGGCTAGCGCTAGTGCTTGCTCTTTCAGCTCACGCTCGCGCTCTTTCAGCTCACGCTCGTGCTCTTCGCCGGTGAGAAACAGATCTTCGCCGCCCAACCCAAGCCCAATGCGAATAAGCCGCAGATCGCCAACACCCACCAAGCGCAGCCAGCAACACAGTGCGTCGCTCTTAACGCGATCGGCATTGCTTTGCTCAACGGAGACTAAGCGCTCGTTGTCATCGCGACGATACACTTGCCAGCGCACTCGAACGCGTCCCTTGCGCGCATCGGCGAGGGTTGGAGCCTCGGGATCAAACACGATCAACTCTCGCACTCCCGTGCTGTTGTACGCTTCGATCACGGCCGAGTAGTCCTTCTCGACGTCTTGGCTCACGATCTCTAGCGCGAACAGCGGAGGAGCTTTGAGTTGCCACAAGAGCCACGAGGGAGGCGCGCTTGTGGGCTCGGCACCCACCACCACAAAGACGTCGGGCGAAACACTCTTTTTGTTGTTTCCCTCGCGGTAGTACCAGAACTGATCGGCGCCAACGCGACACGGCCAACACGCACGAAGTGGGCGATAGCGCTTTTTTGTCGCGAGCGAACCACTCGTGGCTTCACGCAAGAAGCGCTCGAGCAGTGGGCGCAAAAATTCAGCGATCAATCGCTGCAGCGTGTTCTCTGCCATGTGATCTGTGTCCGGATAAACTGTGGCCGGGCGATCGCGTCGTGTCGTCGCAGCGGTGCGCATGGTTGATACTTCAGCACACCGCACACGCTCTGACAAGGGTCCAACAGGAGTCGCTATGGCAACGCCTCATGCATCGCGAGAACCGCAGTGGCTCGGTGTTGGGATTTCTGGACACTCGACAACTGGTTGATACACACTTGGTTCGCG
>JANNCG010000142.1:0-4369 GCA_031386385.1 Myxococcales bacterium | reverse complement strand
CGCTCGCGCGAGGGACTGGAGTGATCGGTTGCAGAGAGAGTTTCCGGCTTCAGACCTAAACGCTCGCTTGCGTTCGGAGGTGTCACGATGAAAACAACACAAACAAAGGTTGGGGTCTCGTTGTGTGCTGCGCTGTGCGGCCTGCCACTCACCGCCGCGGGCCAGCAAGCCGACAGCGCCGGCGAGGCTCCGGTGGTGATAAGCAACACCAACGTTGGCGGTCCAGGATCGCTTCAGCAAGCCGCCCGCGATCGACGTGCCATCTCATTGTCCAATGATGCCAATGGGCGCGTGGACATTCCGGAGTTTCACGATGTTTCGCGCGGTGACACGCTCTGGGATATCACCAACTACTACTGGGGAAGCCCGTGGCAGTGGCCCGCGCTCTGGGGTTTGAACCCGCAGATTACGAATCCGCACTGGATTTTTCCAGGCGATCACGTACGACTACTTCGCGAAGGAAACCGGCCTCGCACGGTGGTCCCTGCGCCTGGGGGACTCAGAACGCTTACCCGATCCGTGACTCCCGACACGGTATTCAATATGAATCAGGGGTATCTCGACCCACAAGAAGCTGAGAACTCAGGGACGTTGGTTGGCTCGCCAGACGATCACCTGCTGCTCACCGCAGGCAATGAAGCGTACGTCGAATTTCCTCGCCGAACTCCGAACGTTGGCGACGAGTTTTCAATCTATCAGGACGCGCAAGATGGTGACGGTGATCGCTCGACTGGTCGCGTCGTTCGCATCCTTGGCACCGTGGACGTGACTCGGTGGGACGAACGAAGACGACTCGCGACGGTTCGAATCGTTGAAGCGCTCGATGTGATCGAGCGAGGAGAACACGTCGGCGTAATGCCTCGCACGGTGCGGATCGTCCCGCCCGTAGCCAGCACTGTGGACTTGGAAGGGCGGATCGCCGCGACACTCAGGCCTCAACGCATTGTCGGGCAGAACCAAATCGTGTTTATTGACCGGGGATCAAATGATCGCGTCGCCGTCGGCAATCGTTTCTTGGTCGTACGTCGTGGAGACGGCTGGCGAAATTCTCTTGGCGCTATGTCAGAGAATTCCGCGGCGCAAATTGGAATGGACCGCGATGGAGACGGACGTCCCGACAGTCCCCCAGGGGCTGGCCAGAACCCAGTTGAACGCATGCCAGATGTAGTCGTCGGCGAGGCCATCGTGGTCGAGTCGCGCCGACAAACGTGCACTGCATTGTTGACCAGCTCGACATCTGAGCTCGCGGTCGGCGACCGGGTTGTCCTGCGACGTGGGTACTAGTACGAGCGCGCCAACAACCGCTCCAAAACGAGCTTCACGAGTGGCGCTCAAGCGCCTGGCTGGGGGAGTCACATTTTGTTATGCGGCGCTCTTTGCGATTGCGTGTGCGAGCCACCATGCGCTGCTGTATCCCTCACCAACACCTGAGTATTTAGCGGCAAACACTGATCTCTACCTGCTGGGTGGCGACGAACAACGGTCGCTCGCGCTTTGTTCGATCCCAGCAGGAGCAACGGCACCCGTCGTAATTTTTTTTCACGGAAATGCCGAGCAGATAACCAATTATCAGCAAGCGGCTCGGTCCATGAGTGCCCGTGGAATCGGGTTTTGTGCGGTCGAGTATCCTGGCTATGGCGCACTCCACGCGCAGCGGGCGTCTGAGTCGGCCATTTATCTGTCAGCCATCCGCTCCCTTGACCGAATCGAGCAAGAGCTCGGTGTTTCGCGTGACAGAATCGTGCTTGCTGGCTGGTCCCTTGGCTCGGGAGTCGCTACCGAGATGGCGGCACGTCAGCGCGGAGCGCGACTGATATTGTTGTCGCCGTACACATCGTTGCTTGCTGTTGCGCAACGCATCGCGATGATCGTCCCGATGGGCATGATCATGGATGAGCGATTCGATTCACTTGCAAAATCACGACATATTTCGATTCCGGCGCTTGTGATTCACGGCGCTCGAGATCAGTTGATTCCGCCCTTGATGGGTCGGGGCTTAGCTGCGTCATTTGCCAATGGGCAGTACGTTGAACTGTCGCAAAGAGCACACGGTGACGTCATAGGAGTCCTGTTTTCTCAAGCAACCGCGCCCGTTGAGCAAGACTTTGATACCGCCGTTCGCGTGGTCGAAAGATTTATTCGCCGACGGTAAACAAAGCACGCAAGAGCACGCTAAGGGCCAATCGTGCCGAGTGGATCAAGCACGATTCCGGGATCGAGTTCTGCGTGCGAAATCACCTGAAGATTCGAGACTTTGCCCTCGAACAAGATCCACACAAACCGGCGAATATCTGGGTCACATAGGACGATTGAAGGGCCATTGCCGAGCTTGTGACTCGCGTTCTCACTGATCTCGCGCGAAAGTGTTGGATCGAGACGCAAAAACGAGCCAGCGGTCGTTCGTGTGATGGACTCACGGATGACCTCAGAGACGTCTGGGCTCAAGAACCACACGCCCGCGCGACGTCGCGGCGCGAGCTGATACGACAGGTGCCGGCGGAGCGCCTGTCGGGCTAGTTCGGCGAGCACGATGGGGTCCTTCTCAGTCGCAGCGTATGGGGCCAAGCCTTCGAGAATTTCACGCAGGGGTCGGATCGAGACCCGCTCTTCCACAAGTCTGCGAAGGACCTCCGCGAGGATCGTAACCGGTAGCGGCTTGGGGACTAAGTTGCGGACCAGCGCTGGATGTGACTGCTCAAGCCCATCAAGCAAAGCCTGCGTCTCTTGAATTCCGACAAACTGTGCTGCGGTTTTGAAGACCGCTGCCCGCATAGCAACCGCAACAAATTCATGCGATGCGAGGACCTCCAGACCCTCGTTCACCAACGAAAGTGCAGTGGTTTCAGCAACCCAAGATCCTTCGGTTTTTCGAAGTGGATGCTCTGCTTCAGTGGCCTCAATCCCACGTTCAGCCAGGATCGCGCGCGACAAGGCGACAAACATCGAGCGCTCCGGAACCAGCTGCTCAAATGCAGGAAGCTCGTACACTCGCACGAGCACCATCTCGCGAGCCAACTCCGCATTCACCCTCACGCGAGCCCCAGGAATCATCACCCCGAGGTCGCGAAAAACTGCGTCACGCAACAGCGGAATCAACTCACGAATAGGAGCCTCGCTCGAAGTGGTGCTCTCAATCAACGACGCATGGCCTTCACCCACCTCAATCTCGATGGGTGTGAGAAGTGGTTTTGGCAGTTCGCGCTCCGTGCTGGCGGCCCTTGCGCTTCCAGCGCCTGTTGCTGCCGCGCCGACGACATCGCTTGACCGGGCTCGTTTTTTTGCCGCCTGCGCGACGCTTCGGCCTGCCAACGCGAGGCATATCGCGATGGAGAAAAACGGAAGCGCCGGCATCCCAGGAGTGAGCCCAAAGAGCGCCAGAAGCCCGGCAGAGATGATCAACGCGCGGGGTTGCCCCACCACTTGACGAACAATCTCGCCACCGAGGGATTGATCAGGCTCTTCGCTCGCGACTCGCGTCACCAAAATGCCCGCCGCGGTAGAAACCACAAGAGCAGGAATTTGTGCGATCAGCCCTTCGCCAATCGTCATCAACCCGTAGAGCTTTAGCGCCTCGCCGGGCGCCATCCCGCGCTGCCCGACACCAATGGCAAGCCCTCCCAAAATGTTCACGAGCGTGATGACGATCCCCGCGATGGCGTCCCCCTTCACAAATTTCATCGCGCCATCCATCGCGCCATAAAACGACGATTCCCTCGCAAGGCCGCGACGACGCCGCCTGGCTTCGTTTTGGTCGATCGCCCCTGCCCTCACCTCGGCGTCAATGGTCATCTGCTTGCCTGGCATCGCATCGAGGGTGAATCGTGCAGAGACCTCCGCCACCCGCTCGCTACCCTTCGCGATCACCAAAAACTGGACAAGCGTAAGAATCGCAAACACCACCGCGCCAACAACGTAGTTGCCTTTGACCACGAATTTTCCGAACGCCCGGATCAGCTCGCCTCCGTCCGCCCGGCCCAAAATGTTGCGCGTCGCCGCGATATCGAGCGAGAGCCGATACAGCGTCGTCACAAGCAAAATCGTTGGAAAAGATGCGATCGCGAGGGGCTCAGCGACGAACAAACACACCAGCAAAAGCACAATGGCCAGCGAGAGGTTAAGGGCAAGCAGGATGTCCAACAACGGCAGCGGAACGGGCAAGATCATCGTCGCCACGATCGCCACTACGAGCGCCGCCATCGCGCCATCTGCGATGCCTTTTGTACCAAGAGGTTTGCTGGGTCCCGAGAGCTCCGTCGAACGAGCGGCCATGTTTTGACAAACTGTAGCAAAACAATCGTGCAATTCATCGGTCCTAATGCTGGCAAAAACGTGAATTTTTGCGTGTCTTTATGGTAGCGTGCGGCCAGAA
>JANNCG010000113.1:0-9251 GCA_031386385.1 Myxococcales bacterium | reverse complement strand
CATGAATCCCTAACTCAAGCGCTACGTAGCGCGTGTTGGTGATCACCCAGTTGTAGATCGCCCGCACCCGCTCACGGGGCTCAGTGATTCCGCGTACTGCGCGCTGTGCGATCTCGCGCACACGGTCATCGGCTCTTAACTGATCGCGGATAAGACCCCAGTACCATCGGCCGACATCTTCCCACGTTTGATACGTACTTACGTGCAAATATGCAGCACGTTCGGTCACTCCCGGGGCGTTGGCCTCCGGTGCAACGGCGGGGACATCGCTCGCGAGAAAGTCATAGACCTTCATCCCGTTGTCTTCGCGCTCACTACGCGCAAGTCCGCGCAGGACGGGTGCGTGAAAATAAAATGTCCGCGCTGAGGGCGCTCGCAAAACATACCGAACGCTCGCTCTCGGAATCTCTGCTTGAAAAATCTCCAGATCTCCAAAGTAGTCCGAAAATGCGTTGCGCTGCGCCACATCATCAACTCGCCAGCGCGCCTCAACCACGTCACCGGGACGAAGTCGCGCAAAAGAGATCACCATCTCTCGGCTGTCATAAAACATCCGCGAGGCTCCTCCGGACACGGTGTACTCATCCAAGCCCGAGCTCTCATCGACACTTCCATCGCGGTGATAGACCCGCGCTGAGCGAAGCTCAAACCGCTGAGTATCTGGCTCAAATCCCACAGGAATCTGCCGGTACTGCTGCGCTCCCTCCGCCGTGAGCACCTCGAACACGCTCTGCCGAAATGTCCCCGACAGCCCATTGGGATACACCGTACGAACGGTCAGCTCGCTCAGAGATCGCGCACGATACTCTGCAGGTCCGCGCTCGGTTGTGGGGTCCGTGCGACGTCGCAAAAATACCGTCGAGGCTTCGGCCAGCTGCTCATCGGGGCGCTGAACCGTTGGCTCAAGCGACTCAATATGCTGACGAAGTGTGCGGTCTTGCGGACGAAGCGCGAGGGCGCGCCGCATGGAGTTGCGTGCATCCTCGGGGTGTCCCGCGCGGATCTCTAGCTCGCCCCGGGTGTGCCAAAGGTTTGCGTCTTCCGGAGCCAAATCCAGCGCACGCGCGAGCACGGCCAGCGCGTTGTCCGTTGCCCCTACGGCCTCAAGCAAGTCTGCAGCGCCTGCGAATACTGCGGGATTTCCTGGACCCACGAGGAGCATCGAGTCCACCCGTCGGCGCACCTCCGCACGATCTCCTCGCATGCGCGCTTCTCCGGCGACTTCTCGATGAATCGAGGGGTCGTCGTTGCGAAGGCGCAACAGTTGGCGTCGCAGCACGGCCACACGGTCTTGCTGCTGCGCGTGATCAGCCACCGCGATCCTGAGGCTGAGCAGCGCGCTTGAGTTTGGGGCGATCCCCGCGACGAGGTCGAGTTCTTGAAGCGCGGCGAGGCTCAAACCGTTGCTGTCGAGCAGCAGCGCGCGCTCAATCCGGGCAAGTATCTCTTGCGGATGCTGCGCGAGCACGCGATCGAGCAACGGCATGGCCGACTCGGGCCTTACGCTCGTGCGGCGCTCATGTGCAATCGCCGTTAATACAAGCGGGCTGTTTGGCGCGAGTGCGCTCGCGTGGGCGAGCGCGTCCAGACGGTTGTTTCGCTCGCGGGCGACCCCTGCATACAACAGCCACCGCTGCACGGTCGGAGCGCTCTCTGCCGCACGACGAACAAAATCCGCCGCACGATCTTCAGTGGCAGGGTCCGCACCCGTTGAGCGAAGCAGCTCACCTAAAAACTCAAGCGAGTCCGCAGAGACGGTTGCGACAAGCGCCGCGCGCTCAAGAGCGGCTAGCTCGCCCAACACAGGGGGCGCTGCCGCAGCAGTTGTGGGCGGCGTGAGCACCGGAGCAACGGCTGGATCGCTGTCGCTTGCCAGCAGCCACGGGGTGCCATTTGTGTGCGTAAATCTCAGTAAAAAATCAGGCGATTCGTTTTCAACACAGACCTTGACGAGCACGCGATTTGCGCCCCCCCGAAGGGTCACCGCGGCGCCATGGCGGTCCATAAACGACGACGCGCGAGCGATGTCGTCACGCAACACTTGTTGGCCGTTGAGGTATACTACGCTCTGCCCTGCAGAGCCAAACCACAGCTGCGCGGGCTGCGGTGACGTGCTCGGGTTAGTGACCGTCGTTTGCGCGAGGGCACATACCCCCGCCACAGGCCTGACCAGCGCGCCGAGCACCACGTTGCCCAAGAGATGCAAATCTTGCAACGCTCGCCAGCGGACGGGCCTCTCTTTGCCAGCAAAATTCTGCGTCGTGTCAATGGCTCGAAAGCGCGCAGCCTCCGCGTCGGTCTCAAGGCCAAATCCTCGGCGGCCGTCGTTTTCAAGAGCGCCAAGTACCAACCATTGGTTCACAAATCCCAGCGAATTCACAAGCGTTTCGGCCTCACGACGCTGGCCATAACGCTGCCTTGCGCGCGCCTCGAGGTACAGCGCGACCGCGCGGCGAAGGACTGGTTGACTCGCTGTCTCTGAAAACGAGTGAAACCGATCCGCGAGCAGCCACGGCGCGACCCACGGACGCGAGTCGTCCACACGCAGCAGCTCAATGAGCCCCTCAGCCGTGGTGGGATGCGCGAGCGCTTTTTGCAGATGCTCTTGCACACGCTCTTCTTGCGTCGGAGTGGGTCCGTTAGGATCTGGCTGTGCCGGCGCGCGCCCCGGTGCTGCGGTCGGCCGTGCGATGGGTCGGCCCGTCACCGGCGTCGTTTGTGCGTACACCACCGCAGGAATCCCAACCGAAACACACGCCACACTCACCATCGCGCGCGACAGCAGACGCTGCAATCGGTGCTCACCCCGGGGGCTCTCGCCGCTTTGCCCTCTTTCGATTGCGCGCGGGGTCAACTGTACGTAGTCTCCGTCGCCGTGCTTTTGGGATTGCTCCAAACCATGCGGCCCAGGCAATGGTTTAAAAACGTCTTTGTTCTGGCGCCGATTGTCTTCGCGAAAAACCTGTTTCATGCAGAAGTGCTCCTCCGCGCGTTGGCGGCCTTTTTCGTGTTTAGTTTTCTCGCGGGCGCGGTGTACACGCTCAACGATTTGGTCGATGTAGAGCTCGATCGCAAGCACCCAACCAAGCAAAAGCGTCCCTTAGCCAGCGGGCGGGTCACCGTCGAAGCTGCGAAGGTCGCGTTTGGAGTTTTGGTAGCGATTTCGCTCACCGGGTCATTTGTTCTCGCCACGGGTGTGGGGATTTGTGCGGTCGCGTACCTGCTTAACAACATCGCCTATAGCTTTCGGTTGAAGCACATTTCATACGTGGATGTTTTCTCGTTAGCTCTGGGATTTGTGTTGAGAGTGGTAGCAGGTTGTTTTGCGGTCTCGACACCCGAACACCGCGTTACGCCGTCGTTTTATCTCATTGCCTGCACCGCTGTCTTGGCTCTCTTTTTGGGCTTTGGAAAGCGCCGTCACGAGCTCAAGGTCAATCAGGCAAAGTCTCGCGTCGCGCTTGAGTCATACAACGGTAAAACGCTTGATGTCCTTTTGTATTCGCTCGCGCTGCTCTGTGTGGGCGTTTACCTGGCGTACACGCTGGACGGGGCCACCGTGGCGTTTTTTCATGCGCCGTATCTGTGGGGGACTTCGGCGTTTGTCGCGGTGGGGATTTTGCTGTTTTTAAACATCGTCCGCGACGATACGCGACTTGATTCGCCCACCGATGAGATGCTCCGCAACGCGCCGTTTATGGTCAATATCCTGCTGTACGCTGTGGTTGTAATCAGCATCGTGTACAAGCTCAAACCTGGGCTCTAAAATATCTTTGAGCAATCTTTGAGCTACCGGGGAACTTTTGAGTCATCTTAGCGTCTGACTCGATGGTCTGATGGCCGCGTTGCATCTTACTCCCACCCCAGTTGAGCACCGCGCCGCGGGACCTGCGAGCGCGAGTCCTGGTGCTTTGGTGCGTTTTGGGCTGACCGCGGCAATGACCGTCTTGGCTGTCTCTTGTGGGGTCTCGGGGCGGCGTGCAGATCGCGATCACTCTGCTCATTTGCAGGGACAATTGCGATCAAGTCCCAGCCACTCAGTCTCTCATCGAGCTCAGACACGGGCAAGCGTACAGGTCCAGATCCAACCGCGGGACAGCGGCGAGTGCTACCCAGCCCCGGTGTGTCCGGGGGTGCGGGAGGTTCCGACGTTGGAGGGGCTCGCAGACTGGGGAAGAATCAACGCGATCTTGCACGGCCCAGAGCAAGACATAGACCCCGCAGAGCTCAACCTACTGGTCGCCCACAGCCTCGATCGCTCGGTCAACGTGCACCAAACCTTGATGCAGCTGGCGTACATGGCCTCGACGGTTCGGGTGAGATTTGGGCGACACTGCGACGATGCGTGCAAAATTGCTCACCTGAACAACTACCTCTTTGTCGAAGAAGGCTACGCCGCAGAGTTTGATCCCAGCGGCTTGTACAACCGACTTGAGCGCGACATGATCCACTCGGTCCTTGAGACGCGAATGGGCTATTGCGAAGGGCTCACCTATTTGTACATCGCGCTTGGCCAGCGGCTTGGGCTTCGGCTCAACGCGGTCGCGGCCAGGCAGCATATGTACGTGCGATATACCTCGCCAAATGGATCAACGGTGGACATCGACACCACCATGGGCGGGCGCCGTCCGGTGCTCACCTCTCGCTGTGAAGCGTTTGCTGGAGTGTACGGACAGACGCTCTCGCCCAAGGTCCTCGCAGCGCGGATTCTCGGCGTGCTTGGGATCTCGTCGGATGTGCGCTCACTCGCGTGGTTGCGCGAGGCCACTCGCTGGGCTCCGGGAGCGCCAGAGCTACGGCACAACTATGGGCTCGCGCTGGCGCGGCATGGACAGATCGCAGAGGCACTCGATGAGTTTCGCGCGGCGAGAATGCTGGATCCGTGTGTTCCGTTGTTTGCCGTCAACGAAGCGCGGCAGCTGTGGGCCTTGGGTCATAGAGACCAAGCCGATCGGTTGGTGGACTTGATCGCGGGACGCGTTGAGCGCGGGGCCGTGGCTGAAGGCGGCTTTTTCGTTTCGCTGGTGCGGGCGGGGTTTGCATTTGAGCGCAACCAAGATGAGGTCGTTGAGCAGTACCTCCGTGACGCAGTGACTGAGTCCGACACGGCCCCGGCAGTTCTCGAAGCGGTCTCGACCATTCGTACGATCCAGGGACGCGGACCCGACGCGGTTGCCGCCATGCGCGCGGCGGTGCGAAGGCATCCAACGATTCGCACGCGCGCTGGATTATTGCAGGCATTTTTGGGAGAGGGCATGGTCCCTGAGGCCTCGCGACAGCTGCAACGCATTGAGCAAGACTCCGTCGGCACCCACGGGACACTCGATCTTCTACGCGCACAAGTGTTCGCTGCACAGAGCGCGACGGACTTGGCACATTTTCATGCACAAAGGTGTTTGAGAGACCACGGACGCGACTGCTCACGCGCGCTTGTTGTGCTTGGCGATGTCGCTCATACCCGGGGTGAAAACGTCTGCGCACGGAGATACTACGAAGCTTTTTTAAGCTGTCCTCAAGAGCATCAATCCAGAGCGCTGGTGCGCGCGCGTGAGCAGATACGACAGCGAATCGCGGCGCTTCCATCAAGCGGTCACGCGGATGTCTTAAGTGCGGTCGCACAGGTGCAAATCAGCGCGCGGAGTGTTCCTGCGCTCTAGAGCCAGTCAGCAGCAAATCGTCTGCCGTTTACATCCCGAAGCGCTGGTGAATCTTTGTCACAATGGCGGGGATCGCGCCTGAGAGATTTGCCGCACAAATGCTCGCGACGATTCCGTTGCGGCACGGCTGCCCGTTGCACGCCGGAAACTCATCGAAGCGCCGGGCCGTCTCAACAATTCGGCGCGAAGCGAACGCCATGTATTGTGCGTTAGAGCACGAGCGCATGGGGTCATAGGTAGTCCCCTCGCGACGACAAGCCGGAACCATCTGTGTGCAGTTGGGATCTTGGTTCGCTTGGCGCATTGAAAATGGACCCGCGATGCCTTGCATCCCAGCGATCGCCGAGGCTGAGTTGCGGCCGAAAAAGTCATTCGGGTCCATCGATGGCTGCCCCAGCAGCTGCTCCCACGCGACGAGAGCCGGCTCACCCATGACAGGATTCGGTGTCACAGGAACCGCAAGTGGAACTCCCGTAATGGCGGCGAAAATCAGGCGATCGGGGCGCCCGGGTTTGAGCGAGAGCCAGTCGCGGTTCCATCGATTGGCAGCCACGCGAGGGGCGGTGTTGTAGTAGCGGTTGAGGTTCCACGTGGGGTCGCGAGAGTCCCCAGGGGTGTAGAGATAAAATCGTGTATCGGGGTTGGTCGGGTGAGCCCACGCCATAGATGCAAGATTATATACATCCCGCGCGTCCACACACGCGGCACCACTCTGCGCGCTAAATCCCAGATCATGCGCACAGTTTCGCACCGAACCGTCCTCTTCATCGGTCAACATCACGATGGCCAAAACCGCATCATCGCGAATGAAACCCGCGTTGGGCGCGGCGCCGCCAGGAGCCGTGGCAGCACCGTGCTCGACCAACGCGCGCCACGTGGCCTCCAGCGGAGACTCAAGCCCACAGCCGTTCACAAACAGACCCGCGTTGCAGCGAAACCAGTCTGCAAATACATTGGGATCTCGTGTCGACGTGTTAATCCCGTCGCGATCACAGCTTCGGTCCGCCGTGTTTGAACAGTACGTCACAAATGGAGGAAACTGATCAACCGTGTTGTTGCACGCAATGGGCCGAAATCCAGGCGGCGCGGTCTCTGCGTTGGGTCTGCGAGGAGCCCAAGGCAAGTGCGACTGCACCGCGGGCCCTGAGCGAATCGGGTTGAGCCGCCCATCATCTCCACGCTCCGAGTCGTCGCAACCAGGTATGACCGAACCTGGTGTCCCCAAGTCCGATGTAATCACTCCGACGCGAAGGTCGGTGAGAGGCTGCGCGATCCTCACATCATCAGGATTGCCCGCAACGCACGAATGTGCCGGCGTTTGGGGGTTTGCCCGCGACCGACACAATGGGTTGCCCAGCGCGGTCAGCATCGCCGAAAATGTGTCCATCAAGGCCCGCTGGTTGTCTCGCATAGAGCCTGAGTTATCGATGACAAACAACATGTCGAGCTTGCTCGTCGAGCTAAGCAAAGGACTCGGCACATCATCATTGGGTGGGACTACAATCACGTCACTCGAAGGCGGCGTGGGGATGTCGAACACCGCGCCTGGGACGTCCACCTCAGGCACACAACGAGTGCCGACAAAGACCATTCCGCCGTCACACGGAGAGACAGCTCGCGAGCAGTCAAAAGACGCAGCCGCGAGCGTTGCGAAAAGCGTGAAAGAATAGAACTGCTGCATGGATGTCGTCACTGGTTGAACCGCCTATGTGAAACAAGTGTGTTGAGCCTATCATGGCCAGCCGCCAACACCGCTCAAGCAGATGATGGAGCGATGGTACGAGTTACAGCACCACAATGCCTTCAGGGCGACGTCGAAACAAGCTGTGCTATGCCGTTTCCATGAGGCGCCTCAATCCCCCAAGTCCCGCCTCGGGTCCCCTCCACAGTGATCTGCTGCGGGCGCAATTCGTAAGGCCAGCCGGCGATAGCGCTCTCCAACGGCGAGGCCAAACACAACACGCCCACGGGGGGTTCGTTGGGATTAAACACGCCAAAGCTCCCGATGCGCTCTTGTCCACGCACCGCGTAGAGCTCATACGGCGCGGACACCCGAAGCGTCGAAGCTGCTGCGAGACTCACCGCCAGCAGCCGGCGTGTGTCCGCGATCGAGCCACCGGTGGCATTGCACGTGGCTTCAAGGCGAAATCGGTTCGCGCCCTCCAGTCCCTCAAATCCCACAGTTATCATCCGTACATTATGGGGAAACACCGTCTGCTGAAGGGGTCGCAAATTCGCGCTCCCATCCCGCAACGCGGCATAGCTCGTCGCGCGGAGTTCAAGGTAGTAGTTTGGCGCCGCCTCAGGCACAGTGCACAGGGCGATGAGGCTGTGCCCGAGCTCAAGGCGCATCTCGCGCGCACCGGATGCACGCACCAGTCCGACAACCGCGGGATCGACCTGCAGCACATCGACCTGCGTTTGCTCAGGTGTTTCGCAGTTTGCTGTGACCCGCTCGCCGCCCACCATCAGCAGCTCAAACTGCACCGACCCAGTCCCATGAGAGAGCGTGCGCACGGTAAACGTGGTGTGCGATTTGGTCCGTGGTGTTTGTCCAACGGCCCACTGCATGGACGCTGGCGAGCCAACAAAACCATCAGAGTTCACCGCCACAACCTTTGTGCGAAGCGCGTCAATCGCCAGATTGCCCCATACGTTCACCGTGTAGCGATGCACATCGGCGACAGTTGAAACACGGACAATTTGCTGGGTAGTCGCGTCAAAAAAGAGCTTGCCTCGCACCGAAGGGCGCCAGACATTGTCGTCAAAATGGTCCTCGCTCTGATCTGGCATCATCATGCCAAACTCAGTCCCACGCACGGGACCAAACGCCGTCGTATTGGAGCGCATCACCTCACAACCGAACGGCGAGAGATCAATACACTCGCCCCGAATGGCCGAATGATACTCTGAGCGATGTGGCCCGACATTCAGCCCCAACGCGCTCTGAAGCTCGCTTGCGATTGTCGCCCATCGATCAGCGCACTCGAGCACCCGTGTGGTGTCCGACAGGCGCAAGTTGGCCCCGACTGTGTTGCACCTGTGCATCGCTTGAACCCGCGAGACCCGCACCCCTGTCGCAGCGAGCAGCGCTTGGGCTCCGTCGAGCTCGGGGCTCAATACGTACATCGCGGTCCCAACGGGTGCAAAGTGGTTCACGACTCGTGGAGCGTCTGTCGCAACGTAGATCTGCTGGACGTGAAGGTATGCCTCGACTCCCATCGCGAGCATCAACAACGAGTACACAAAACCTATGCGAATGGCTCGTCGCCACCACACGAGCGACGACAACACGAGCAGCGCGGCTACTGCCAAAATCGCCAAAACCGTGGCCACGCCCGAGAGCCAAAACAGGACCTTTGAGTACTGAACTTGGCTCGACAACCCATTGCCAAATGCAGCAAATGACAGCAATATTCCCGGAGAAAATACGCTTATCGCGACGGTGATACGCTGTCGCGGGACCAGATTCACGGTGCCCCAAACAGTGTGCTCGGTCCCCGTAGGACCTTCGCGATAGCTGTTGCGTGCCCCGGTTTGGTCGCGCTGCTCGACACACGTCTCAATGGTGCACTCGGCGATCGTTATCCCCTG
>JANNCG010000086.1:0-4120 GCA_031386385.1 Myxococcales bacterium | reverse complement strand
CCAGCTACACCAACCCCTCCGCCCTGCTCAACGTGGCGTTAGACCTTATGCCTCCTCCTGGGTTGGCACTGCCCATCCCGGCGCTCCCACCGTCCGTGGCACCAGTACCGGCCAATTTTCACGACACCATCGCAATTCGAGTCGCCACGGAGGTCCGCACCGCGCTAGGACGCCACCTGCTGAGCTCTCGGGTGGGGTATCGATTTGAGCCCACTCCGGTGCCCGAGCAGACCGGGCGCGAGACCAATTTTTTGGACAGCGGGCGACACATTCCCTCGTTTGGGTTTGGTTTTGTGATCGGCGAGCGCGGAGGGTTTGCAGGGATTCCCCACGGAATCGCGATTGACATCCACGGCGCCGCCCAAATTCTCACCCCTCGAACGTACATCAAAACCGACCCCACAGACCCCATTGGCGACATCGCCCTAGGCGGTGTGGTTTGGACCGGTGGTGCGACCGTTGGGCTGAAGTGGTGACCGGCCAGAGCCAAAAGCTTTCAAGCTTGACCTGACCAGCGAGTTCAACTACACGCTTGCGCCCTCCCTTTCACACTCAATCGTCCCCACGAGGTTGCTGACCTCGAACGACGGACACCTGAAAAAGTCTGCTTCCGTCTGATACTCAGCCGGAGGGGGAAGTGTGATCGAACCGCAAAAACCCAAAGGTCTAGTGGACTCTCGAAGGAAAAAACGATGCCTAAAATGAAGACAAACCGCGCTGCAGCCAAGCGGTTCAAAATTACAGCGAATGGCCGAGTTCGACGTTCCAAAGGCGGCGCGAGCCACTTTATGGGCGGCAAGGGTCCGTCCCGTCTGCGCCGTTTGCGCAAAAACGACATGGTCGACAAAACCTTCGAAGCACGCGTTAAGCAAATGCTTCCCTACGGTACGAAGTAAGAAAGGCCCACAGACATGTCACGCGTAAAAAGGGGCTTTAAAGCCCGTCGTCGTCGCAACCGCATTCTCAAGCACGCAAAGGGCTTCAGCGCAGCTCGATCACGCTTGGCCTCCGTAGCAGTCGAAGCAGTTCACAAGAGCTGGCAGTACTCCTACATTGGTCGTCGTCTCCGCAAGCGCGATTTTCGCCGCTTGTGGGTCGCGCGTATCAGCGCCGCTGCACGTATGGTCGGCACGAGCTACTCGCGCCTAATCCACGCTCTCAAGACCAAGGGCATCGGGCTTGATCGCAAGATCCTCTCCGGCCTCGCAGTCAGTGACTTCAAAGCCTTCGAAGCAGTCGTTCAGGCTGCAGGCTTGAAGCTCGGCGCAGCGATCTAGCGAACGCTCGCGTTTGACAGAGGCTTGCATAAGCCAGTCGAACAGAGCTCCGCGCTCAGACTCCAACGCTCTGCTGTTTAGACTAACTCTGGCGGCGGCAGCGGACCCGGAACCGCAGTGAAACACTGCCACTGTCCGTTCATACACGAGCATTGCGTGAGCATGGATGGATCCGAGTAGGTGCACGCCAAGTTTGCGATAGAGCACGCACTCATGTTCATCGGCGGCGCAGCGGGGCATTGGCTGCCGTCGGCCTGAACGACGTCTGACTGCACCACATCTGCTCGGTTTGGGACATCCATCACAACACCCTGATCGCCCGGCGTCACAACATCGACCTCAACCACATCCACAACGGCGGTCTCTCGGATCACAACGCGATCCTCGAGTGTTGGCACATCGTTGTTGCTCACGGACGTGTCTGACGCATCGCGAACAGTTGAACCATCAGCACCCATTGGCGCATCAGCGCACGCGCTCAGGGCGCCCCCTACAAGCGCGAGGGACTGAACCATTCGAAGAAAGTGCGGCTTTGTCATCGGTTATTCGCGAAGCTTACACCCGACCCACATCGATAAGCAAATCACTCCATATCGTTTATCATGAACTGATGCCCAATCACGGATTGCTGCGACGAGCGGCATAGAGATAGAGCAAATTCTCTGGTCGATTGAGCGCCTCGCTGAGCCCCTGACGGACGCCTGCAGCAAAGTCCCCGTCACGTTCGTACCTTGGCCAGTCAATCGCTCCGTTGCCCGTCGCGGCGATCATTGCCGCCGACTGTCCCTGTCCTTGATTCGTTCGTTGATTGCTCATCGCCGTCGCACGGTTCGCGTCGTACTGTGAGGCTGCTTGTTGAAACCTCGTACGGTCCTCGGCGTCTTCAAACGTGCGCGCAACAGATTGAGCCATAGCAGATACCGCTGCCCCCGCCGGACCGAATGCGACCTCAAGAACTCCGTCCACCGCAGAATGAAGCGCGACATGACTAATGGTCTCAAGAAGGCTGTGCTCGTGATCGTGTGAAGTTGCAAGCCGAATGGCTTGATCGGTCCCGACGGTTGTCGCAACGCTGACAGTTTCTGCCAGCTGCGTTGACCGATGCAATCCATGCTCGACGTGGTGGCCGGCTCGCGCACCAGCGGCGCTTGCCGTCAGTGAAATGGCGGTCGACTGCAAAATCTCTCGCCCAGCCCGCGAGTGTTGCGCATCCACCAGTCCCTCAAACGTGCTGGTCCTCGCCCGCGGAACAATAATGCTCGCCCCCGCCGTGTGCCTCGCCGCCTCTTGCAACAAACCTGTAGCCATCCGAACCGTGTCACCGTTGCGCACTGCGCGCTGTGCGGCAAAGCTCGCCTGCGGTGCTGTCGAGGTAGCAGACGGAGTCTCGAACACATCCTCTTGAACGGTCCCCCGGGCTTGTGAACTGTTGGTGCTCTGGGCTGTCCGAGGGGCGCCGCCCGAAGTTGGTGTCGCGCCGGGTCGAAGGGCGACTCCCTCTTGCTCGGTGTACTCTGAGCCGCTGCGAAGAGAGGTGTTTGCAGATACGGGACGAACCATAACGAATGCTCGCTTTCTCCGCAGCTTGATCAACGAAAGTGCTGACATCGTGCGGACGGGGGCGCTATCCCCGGCGCTCATTCATTGTTGTGCCCACCACACAAATTCGTCGTCAGGCTTTAGCCGACTTTGATCGCGATGCCCAAGCGTGCACGAAGCGCGAAGTACTCTTCGCTCACGGCAAACGCGAGCAGCTCACGGATACGATCTTTCGCCGGAAGCGATGCCTGATCTTCTGGGGTTGCGCGGATCACAGAGAGCGAACGTGGGAGATCATTTGCGAGCAAAAATCCAACCCGATCAGCTGTGTAATCGAGCCCAGTCGTCCAACGCTTCAGGTCCAGCGCGTCGCCCATGTTGAGCAATTTAGTGACCTGCGAGTTCAGATAGTCCGAGGCTTGTCCGCTGAGGTTTTCGCGGATCGCGTTGCCATTCTCCGTCACCGCGGCCACCATATCGGGCGCCACAGGAAAAGCAGGATTCACGATGCGAATCGCGGCGAACAACCACGCGCGCAGCCCCGTCCCGGTGGGGACAAGCTGACGAATGAAGTGACCTGATTTGAAGTACGCGATTTGATTGCCAACGATGAAGGCCAACGCTTGCGCAGGGCCTCCGCCGAGCGCGGCGCCGCCCAAGAAAAATGACGGTGGCTGGGTCAACATCACATTGAGCCCAGAATCATCGCTCTCTTTCACATACACCTGCGGAACCTTCAGTCCCAACGTCCCCGCCGCATAGTGAATCGTCCGCGCCATCGCGCTCTCATGCGTGCTGGGGTCGATCAAATCGGCCTCCGTCACACCGTACGTCTCTCGCTTCGAAGCCCGCTTCGCCATCACCGAAGGCGTAATGGTGGCAAAAATCGCCGTCACCAGCGAGTCCTGCATGGGGTGAGCGAGCGAGCGAACCCAGAGTTCGTCGTTGACCTTCTCTGAAGCTCCCGCAGCCGCGTCACTGCGAAGCTTCTTGAAGAAATTCTCTTCATCAGGCTCTGCAGACTTTTGCGCAACAAGCGCCTGACAGAAGCACCAAGCCTCGTCCACTCGCTTCGCCGTCGTGTACAGCTTGCGCAACAACCGATAGGACTCAGCGCGTGTGGGGTCTTTCAGCAATACCGCACGCTGTGACTTAATGGCCTTCTCTGCATGTTTTTTCGGCTCTTTTAGGTACAAAACCGAGAGTCGATCGTGCACGTCAATCGCGGGGTCATGCTCAATCGCTCGCTCGTATGCCGCGATGGCTTCGTCGTTTTTGTCCCCCGCTGCGCCGAGCGCTGAGCC
>JANNCG010000062.1:0-9995 GCA_031386385.1 Myxococcales bacterium | reverse complement strand
TGCTGTTGAGCAGTTTTTTGTCACAGTTTTTCACCGAGATATTCAGCAGCGTCCCCGCGATGCCGCCGCGATGCTCACGCTCTTGGATTCGTTTGGTGCAGTGCAAAAGCCTGTCCCCTACTCGTGGGATACTCCCACGCTGACCCCAAGTGTCAAAAACATGGGGGTCGTCACGCCCATTCCTGCGCCCATCTATGTTCCCTCGACACTCAATGAGACCGCAGGGTCTGCCATGCCCATGTTCGCAGAGGCCAAAGCGGCGCCAGAGTACTTTGGTGCGATAAACTACGAGTCTGTGTCTCTGGCCCCGGGAGCGCCAAAAAACCAGGCCATGGCGGTTGTCCCTACAGCGCCCAACACCGCGCTGAGCACCAATGGCGGAAAAACACTGCGCACATTGGCGCTGCTCGTCCCGATCTTCTTCGTCCTGTTCTGCATCGTGAGCATCGCGATCGGGCTGTTGATTAAGTTTCGCTAAGAGTCCGCAAGTGATCCGTTAGTGATCCACCACGATCCGCGGCGTGAGTGTTCGCAGTAGATCTTCGACTCGCTTTGCAACGGTCTCAGGGCGATTCACCTTGCGACCAATCCACGCACGGAGCCGATCAAAGTCAAGCCAGCGAGCGATGCCTTCGGGATCGCCGATCATGCCGCCAGGATTCCACAGCAGGCCACCGGGGATTGAGCAGCAAAAGTTGACCTGCAAAAACCAAGCGATAATCAAAGTTCGCTCGATCACTTCACGCGCCGGCCCTTCAGCAAAATGATCCACCACCGGAAAAGTCTCTGCGATCTCTCTCGCTCGGGGAACAATCTCTTCAGCCGCCGCCTGCAGTCTTGCGGTAATCGCTCGTGCCTCGGGTGAACTAATCGCAATCTTTCGATCCACCAAGAGCGTCGCGAGCAGCCCCATATCCGCCGCGGTCGCGATCACTGGGGCTTCAGCATAGTGCTCGTCGGATCGGTCTTCATGTGGAAACCACCTCGGCAAAGCACGTAGTGCTCGGACCCAACGAGACGCACACTCGCGCGTGATCAACGCTTCACTCAATGGGACAGAGACGTTTTCTCCGGTCCCCGAGAGCACTATCGCAGTCCACTCATCTGCGGGATCAGTCCCAATTGCACTCGCCAACCGTGCACCGATCTCAAGCCCCACCGCAGATCGAATCGCATCTGCACCATTGGTCGCAAGCGGAACCAGCATCTTCACGCGCTCGGGATTAAGACACCCATCGGTCACGACCTCCAACAGCACCGCCAATGTACTGCGTCCGTCCCGTTGCTGAATGCGAAGACAGTGCTCATTCATCACGCGACGACAAGCGTCGGTTAGCCCAGCAACCACAGAGCCCATCACTCCAAGCGTTGCCTCACGTGAGGGCGCAAGCGTCCACTCAATGCTCAACATCGGCATCGTCATCGCGGGCCGCACGTGCGACGTCGCCACTGAGACACTCACGCTCGCGAGCACGTCAAGCAGCGGAGCCTTCAGCACAAGGCTCACAGATGTGTCTAAAATCGCTGCGGATTTCGCACCAAAAGAGCCGCTAAGCCAAGACGCCGCGACAGAATGCCACTCAAACCCCTCCATCTCCGCGGCACTTACCGCTGAGTCATTGAGCACCAAGTGGCTTCGTGCGTTGGCGGCCAACAACCACGGCGTCAACGCGGCACGCCCAACCGCCTCAAGCCTGCCTACGTGAGAGGTTGCTTTTGAGCCAAAGTACTCCGCCACGTTGAGCGCAATTTCGGTGCGTGCACACTCTGCAAGCTCGCCTAGCATCCCGGTCGAAAGCGCCGCACGAGCGCTGTGTTGCGCGCAAACTCCGGCCTGGAGTGCTCTTCGTGTAGACGCCCCACCATGAGGATCTGCAACGCCTCGCGCGACCGCGCGTTGGGTCTCGGACAGAGAGCCGCGTATGTCTGCTGGCAACGAAGCGATGCCAGTAGCGTTGCTATCCGATGAGAGTTGAAGCGTCACAATCCTTGCAAATTGTGAGCGAAATCTCGCTTCGGCTGGCACGAGCATGGCACGCGCTGCGAGGTCTGCAAGCAAGAGTCCACCCGCGTATGGCTCGCAGATTCGTGACAAGAGTGCTTCATCCACCGGACGGGGACTCACCGTTGAGAGCAGAGCTGGAGCGTCCACTCGCAACAGCGTGACCATTCCACCTCGAAGGGGTACCTCTGAGGACTCTAACTCTGCATGCTGTCCAATCGCCGCCGCCAACGTCGCCGCAGCTCGATAGTCGGTCGCTCCAAGCAAGAGCACCAAGCTTCGCGGAATCGCGCGATCTGCGACATCTGAGCATAGACCCGCAATCGACCCAGCGATCTCATCGTTGACCCACTCAAGCGCCGTCGCGTTGATCACAATGTTGGCCCCCGGATCGACATTGAATTCAACACAACGCGACAGGTCTGTCCCCACCCAGCGCGAGATATCTGACCTTCGCATTGCCGCCACATTGTCGGCTAAAACAGCAAACGAGAGCGTTCGGGTCTCTGGCTTGGGCGCAAGAATATGCCAAACGGCCCCACGCGTCAGCAGCGCTTTGCCGAGATTGGCAAGCACAACACGCGCTCGATTGCTTCGAGGCCCGACTAGAATAACCACCTGGGTCGAGGGCTCGGATCCGAGCGCTTGCCTGGATAATCGCAAGGCAAACTGATCGAGAGTCCCTCGATCAAACGTGTGCTCTGGATCAAATGGATCCAGCGACGCGGTGAGCACTTGCATCGGTGGAAGCGGTCGGGTGTTTGACCGAACGGCCTCACGAGCGCGCACAAACATCGGCTCATCAAACGCGACAGGGACCTTTGCCTTGAGTGGAATCGGCGGCGGTTGTCCCGCCGATTGAGCCCCACCGACGGCCTCTTCGCGGATGGGAGCAAACGGCAGCGGAACAAACGAGATCTTTGCGAACAGCCCGAGGACGGGACTTCCGACTGCGGCGACCGCTGGACCCACTGACACCGGAGCGCTGGTGAACATCTCACGTTGTGAAACACCCGGGACCACCAGCGGGTGCTCTTCTGGCGGAACAAATCCGTTATACACCGCGAGCGACAACGACACCGCGAACGCGTCCAACAAATCCGACGGGAGCGCGGGCTCGCGTGTAAGCTCGCGACCGGTACTTCCCGCGGACGAAGCGCTGGCGATCGCCTGGGCAATACACTCACGAAATGCCTGTCCAACGTCTCTGGGCCACGCGGACTCATCCTCTGCGAGCTTCGCCGAGCGCGCGACTTTGCCTCGTGCCGCTCTCAGCGCCGAGCGCGGGTTGGCGGCCAAGTCCAGCACCGCAAGGACCATCATGGCGCCACCAAGGTCGGTGATCAAGCCAGACGTTCGTGCGGGCTTCACAGCCATTGCACCTCGAAGTGAGAGGGCGAGTAAGCGACGGATGACCCCAGCATCCAAGGCCTCAATGGGATCAATCCCGAGGCGGTCACTGCCAATCATCATCTCGGCTGTTAAGATCGCTGAGGCACCTCGGCGGGTGTCAAATCCGCTGAGAATTCCCTCAATACGTCCCATTGCGAGGCCGGTGACGCCACGCAAAAGGTCACGGCTATTGGACAGTCCCTCATGCGTATCAATTCGGCTTCGAAGTGAAAATCCAATGGCTCTTAGAAGCCGTGCGAGCGCGTCGTGCCGGGGATCAATACTGCCCGCATGATTCGCAAACAGCGCTCTGGGTCCAACAAAGAGCTCTTTGCGCCGAGGGTCGAGGACAAAAGCGTCAAACAACCGCGATGCAGCAAGTGCCGCACGCTGCGCGTCAAAGGGAGGGGTCCCTGCGCTTGCAAGAAGCACAGCCAACTGTGTGGGATTGCGTGTTGATGCGGTTGCGTCCACGTTGCCGTGTGCGCTCGATTCAGTAGAACTCACATCCGCGACAGTCGCAAAACCGCAACCATCGCGCAAGCTGAGATACGCCGAAATTTATCCAGCAATCGCGCGAAACTGTGAGCGCTTTCGAAGCGAATGAAACTCGCCTCCGTCCCATCCCAGCTCTGCGGGCAATGGCCTAAGATTGTACGTCGATGCCATTGCGTACCCGTATGCCCCAGCCACGCCCACAATCAATAAGTCCCCTTCGCGCGGGACGGGCATCCATCGCTCGCTCGCGAGCACATCGCCGGACTCGCAAATGGGGCCCACCACAAAGCAACGTTCGTTGTCCCCGGCCCGCTCAATCACTGGCCACACGGGGTGAAAACTCCCGTACATCGCAGGTCGAATCAGCGTGTGCATTCCCGCGTCAACGCCGACCCAGACCCGATCTCGTGCGCGCTTGACTGTCGTCACACGCGTTAAAATCACTCCGGCTTCGGCAACCAAAAATCGTCCCGGCTCGATCACCAACGAGGGTCTTGTTTTGCCAAGCGGCCAGTGACGCTCATACATTTGCCACAGCTCTGTGGCCCACTCTTTGAGCTCAAAACTCCCATCACTGAGTTGATAAGCGACGCCAAATCCACCGCCAATATCGACAAACTCTAGCGGTCCCAACGCGCGCTCAATTCTCTTCGCCAACGCGAACAGCTTATCAGCGCTTCGCAACCAAACTGCCCGGTGCTCGCTAGTGAGCAAGCCGCTTCCGATATGCTGGTGAAGCCCAGCGAGCTTCAGCCCACCCTTTCGAATCTCATCAAGCGCCGCATCGATCTGATCGACGGTGAGCCCAAATTTACTGTCTGCACCCGCAGTCACCACATGCGGGTGATGCCCCGCGCCTTCTTCAAGATCCACACGCAAGGCCACCTTTGCAGGGGAGGTTCTATGGCGCTTTTTCTCTCTCGCAATTGCTGCATATCTCTGAAATATTCCAGGCGAATCTGCGTTTAGTACCACCCCATGCTTGCAGCCCGCAGCGAGGTCTTGATCGCTCGGAAAACTCGGGGTGTACAACACCTCCCGACTCTCAAACCCGTTGTCCCGCGCAAGCCGAAGCTCCCACGGGCTGACAGCGTCGATCCCAAAACCAACTTCACGGATCAACCGAAGAATCGATGGGTTTGAGTTCGCCTTCATCGCATACCGTACTTCGGCCAACGGAAAAGCGTCGCGAAGCACCGCACACTGTTTGCGCAGCGTGGCGAAGTCATAAACGTAAAAGGGCGTCTTCGCACGAAGCGTGAGCGCCTCCCACTCTGCAGGGGCGATGTTTGATGTCCAGTGGGCGCTCATGGTTGCACTCAGCTTTCGCATTCAGGATACAGCGCTCCGTGAAGCGCTCGTACCGCGTTGTCGGCGTCTTGCTCGGCCACCACCATGCTCATGTTGGCACGCGCAGAGCCGGCAGAAATGAGCTCAATATTCACTCGCGCTGCTGCGAGAGAGCCAAACACCTTACCCGCGATCCCGAGCGCATCTCCGATCCCGAGACCCACAACGGCCACAAGCGCGCGTCCTGAGATCACTTGAACATCCGCAAATCGTCGCAGCTCACTCAACGCTTTTGGCAGGTTATCTTCACCCTCGATCGTCAACGAGACGCTCACTTCGCTCGTCGCAACCAAATCCACAACGATCCGGTGTCGCGCAAATGCTTCGAAGATTTTAGCTAAAAATCCGTGGGCCAGCAGCATTCGAGTCGAGACGATCTGCACGACGGTGATGCCCTTTTTAGCGGCGATCGCTCGGGCTGGTTGGGCGGGATCGATCCCCGCGCCATCCGCCGTGATGACCGTACCTTTTGCGCTCGGTTTAAACGTGTTGAGCACGCGCACGGGGATGCTCTTGCGCACCGCGGGGTGAATGGTCTTTGGATGCAATACCTTCGCGCCAAAATACGCAAGCTCAGCGGCCTCTGTAAACGACATGGACGGGATCGTTTGTGCCTGAGAAACAACTCGCGGATCCGCACTCATCACGCCATCAACATCGGTCCAAATTTCAATCTCACTCGCGTTTACCGCGGCGCCAATAACCGCCGCGCTGTAGTCACTCCCCCCGCGTCCAAGTGTGGTGATACGGCCATCTTCTGTCGCGCCGATGAAGCCAGTCACCACCGCAACAAATGGGCGGTCCGCACCCAACATGGCGTGAAGCTTTTGTTCGCTCTCTACAATGGGCTCTGCAGACCCAAAGGTCCCATCGGTGATCATCCCCACGTCATAGGCATCAAACGCTTGCGCCGCGATGGACCGACTGTTCAGCACGGCGGCAAAGGTTCGAGCAGAGATCCGCTCACCAAACGACACGATGGTGTCGGACACTTCTGCAGTGAGAGCTTGCGTCTTCGACAACCTCTCGAGCTGGGCGTTGAGCTCAGTTAGCTCCGCGGATATACTTGCTTTATCCAGCGAAAATGCTGACAAAATAGATACCACGCGGGTCTCTAGCGCGGTCACATCGACCACCCCGCCCGCGGCGATCGACGCGGCCATCGACAAAAGCATGTCGGTGACCTTTGATGCCGCGCTGACCACGACGATGAGGGACTCTTGCTTCGCTCGTTCGGCGATAATTTCGCAAGCGTTGATAATCCGCGCGGGATCACCAACTGATGTTCCCCCAAACTTTAGAACACGCACAGTGATTGCAACTCCGCCCAGATCACTAACACGAAGCTAGTTCTCTAGGCGAGTTCGCTGCAAGCACTCAAGGCGCTTGTTGGGGGTTCAAGCCTCGTTAAGGCGTTGATCCGCCACCGGACTGTGCAGGATCGACGATCCTGAAATCCACGCGGCGATTTTGCGAGCGGGCATCGCGCTGAGCGCGGCCACGGAGACCAGCGATGGGGCGCATGGGGCGAGTCTCGCCAAATCCATGAGCTTCCATACGGCCAGCGACAATCTGGTGTTCGGTCAACCAGCGAACCACGCTCTGGGCGCGGCGCTCTGAGAGGTTCATGTTGCGGGTGTCATCACCGACGTCGTCAGTGTGACCTTCGACGGAGATGCGCCGAATCTCTGGGCTTGCGCGCAGAGCTTCAGACACCGCAGTCAACACAGGAAACGATCGCGGCAGAATCACGTCGCGGTTCGTTGCAAAGAACACCGGGGCCATGATCTGGAGCATTCCGTTTTGAACGCGAACCAAGCCAGGGCAACCGTTGGTCTCTGGGTTTGAAGTGGGCGCGCCGGGTTGGTCTGGGCAATGATCTTGCGGATCAACCACGGTATCGTTGTCACGGTCAGGCAGTGGGCAACCAGGGCGTGCTGAGTCAGGGTGCGTCCCTGCGGGGACATCACGGCAAGCATCGCCACCATTGAGCACGCCGTCGTTGTCTGCGTCGCCATCTGGGCAGCCAGCCTTCGCGGGATCGGGATGATCGCCTTGCGGAACATCCACACACTGGTCAGCGTTGTCATAGACGCCGTCATGATCGGTGTCATTGAGCGGACAGCCACGACGTGCAGCGTCGGGATGATCGCCTTGAGGCACATCCACGCACTGGTCATCTGCGTCCATCACGCCGTCATGGTCACGATCGCCCATGGGGCAGCCGCGACGTGTAGGATCTGGGGTATTTCCCTGGGGAACATCGACACACAAATCGTCGGGATCCATCACGCCATCGCTGTCGGTGTCCCCTGGACCCATTGGGGTGACGGGCCGAACGATGGGCGCATAGCTCACGCCAAGCAACGCACGAAGCGTTGGGGTACCCACGCCTTGTGTGAGCCCAGGGCCAACCATCGCGCCCACTTTGATCATGTCGGCGATCAAGTAGTGACCGCCTGCCATGACTTCAAAATTGGTCCACGGAAATTCACCAAAGTGACTAATCGCTGCAGACGTAAAGGCCTCGGCCCCGAGCTGCAAGCGATCGTTCATGAAGACAAATCCCAAACCTGCTCGTGCATAGAGCTCGTGGGCGTCCGTTGATGTGCCACCGTTAAAGGCAACGGTTGTGTCCCGATAGTGAAATCCGGGGTTAAACGACCAACGAAGCAAGCTCACGCGACCTGCAAGGATGAGATCGAATTTGCCACGAAATCGGTTGTCCGTGACGTTTGCATTCGCAGGAACACCAAAGACCCCAGCGTTGAAAAAGAAGTTTGCGCCCACGTGAAGAGAGAACGCGTCACGGTCTGCATGACCCAAGAGGCGCACGCGAGCACCCAAGCGCGGATCTCCCATCGCCACGCTGCCAAACGACATCAATCCCTGCGCTGATCGGTCGCCCGTTTGCAACAACTGAATGGGGATATTCAAGTGCACGTTCACGCGATCGATAAATCCAACGCCAACTTGTGCGTGCAAATTGAGCAAGTGCGACACAATCGCGGTGCGCATTCCGCCCTCAGCCACAACCAACGGTCGGTAGGCGTAGTCCGCAACGATTCCGCCACGGATGCCAAAGCTCCCGTTGCCGGGCGAGTACCAGGGCTGCTGTGTGGTGAAAAAGTTTTCACCAGCAGGTGCGGGCTCGTAGCGGCTGAGAGAATAGCCGGCGGCTGATTGAGCGTTTGCCGTCGCTCCGACTGAAAGAATAAGGCCTGAAATAAGCGCCATATGGCCAGCGCGAAAGGATCGAATAGGGGTGGACACGATTGAAGGCCTCCTGTTGCCTTTGCTCTCGAAAATTCTATTTTCTCTAGCGAACTTTAGTTGTGAACGGGTCAGTTTTGACTGCCAAAAATCATCTCGGCATTTGCGGAGTGACCGCCAACACACACAGACATCTCACACGATAACCGCGAAGAGACTCCACTTGGTATCATATTATCCAAAGTCCGCACGATATTGTGACATTTGCATTAAATGCCTGCGGTTCGGCAAACCAATCAACGGTTAACTTTTTCGAAAGTCCTGTGGTTCTAGCCCGCGTAACGCGTGAAGCAGTGACTGGCGCAGTTCTGCGGCAGTGGGGCGTAGCTCCGGCAGCTTTTGTAGAGCACTCAACGTCACCTCCTCCAAAATCGTCGGAATCTCTCGCTCGGTGTAGTTCTCCATCGGTGGAGGGGGCACAAAAACATGTTGAGCCATCACGTCCGTGGAGCCTTCGTCGCCAAAGGGGGCTCGACCCACTAAGAGTTCATACAGCATAATCCCCACTGAATACACATCACTGGCCGGAGTGATGGGGCGCCCACGGCATTGCTCAGGAGCCATATACCGTGGGGTCCCTCTCACCGAATTTGGCTCGGTCAATCGCTGTCCACTGGGCTGATCGTCGACAAACGCGAGCCCGAAGTCAAACACCTTCACGACGTCTTCACTTTGATCGGTGTGCAGCAACATCACGTTGTCTGGCTTTAAGTCACGATGCACGATCCCCCCTGAGTGAGCCAGGACCAGAAGGGACAACACTTCGCTCAAAATGTGGACGATCCGCTCAAACGAAAGCAACCCTTGCTGCATGACGGTCCGAAGCGTCTGGCCATGCAGAAGCTCCATCACCAGATAGGGAGTCTCACCATCGTTGCCAAAGTCGATCACCTGCACAACACAGGGGTGTTTTAGCTTCGCTAGCAGTTGTGCTTCTCGCACAAATCGCGCTCGATACTCTGCAACCTTCGCCCAAGGTGGATGCAAAAACTTAATCGCCACCTCCGATTGATCTGCGTCCACAACGCCGCGATACACGACCCCTATCGCGCCTTCGCCAAGCAGCGCGTCAATCCGATACTTCTCTGCCAACACGCGCCCAAGGCGTGGGTCTGAGGGACGTTGGCGCGGGTCAGTGCGAGAGTTCAACGGCGTGAACAATACCCCGAGCGATCCCTTACAAGCGATGTTTTTTCAAATCATTTGCGATCAACGCCGCAGCGGCGGCGGCAGCGAGCAAATAGAGTGAACCGCGAAGATAATTTTTGAAGATCATGGCACCGACACCAAACAACGAGCCATAAATCAGGACACAGCCCGCCGCCCAGTCGCGCAGTTTGACGGGCAAAGGCGAAGGCGCTTCGCTTAACACCACGCGTTTGGCAACCGCAGCCCATCCGGGGCCAGAAGGCATGACGCGCTTGTAGAAATTTTCCAGGGTCTTGTCGTCTTCGGGTGCTGTCAAAAAAGTCACCACAAT
>JANNCG010000053.1:0-12161 GCA_031386385.1 Myxococcales bacterium | reverse complement strand
CAAGCCCGACAACATTCTGCGTACAAAGGGTCCGAGCAGCCCAATAAAACTCATCGATTTTGGGATCTCTCGTCGCGCCACTGGCGCCTCTTCCGTGTCTACTTTCAGTGGAACACCCCACTACATGGCCCCCGAACAGATCCGCGGCGAGCGCGGCGATCGGCGAGTGGATGTTTGGTCTTTGGGCGCAACGCTCTACGAGCTCCTCGCGGGCATACCACCGTTTGACGGCGCGGACGTCTCGTCCATTTTAGCGTTGGCGTTGGCTGGAGTGGTTCCCTATCCACGGAAGTGCGCTGGGCTGGACGGCTCGCTCTGGCGCATTGTGATGCAGTGCTTGAGAATCGAGCCTGAGCAGCGATTTGCCACGACCGATGCGCTCGCCGATGCGCTTGAGCTATGGCTGTCCGCTCGGGTCAAACCCAATCCAATCACGCAAAGCCGACCGAGCGTACCCAACGAGGGCGGTGAATCGCTTTCGACTCCACGCTCGGGCGAGACTGCCCCCACAGCCCTCGACCAGTTGATCAAAACCAAACTTTCAAGCCGTTAAGTATTTCTAAATATGTTTCAAGCACCCTCTCGATTGTCATCAAATTCAATCAGCGGCGCGAGCGTCGACACCTTGAACGACGGCGCCCTAGACGAAGCGGCGTTTGGCGTCATCTGCATGGATTCCGAAGGGACAATCCTTCGATACAATTTGTACGAAGCGCGCCTCGCGAGACTCGATCGCAACTACGTCCTGGGACGAAATTTCTTTCAAGAGATCGCTCGCTGTACTCGTGGGCCAGGTTTTGAGGGCAAATTTCGTCGCTTCGTAGAAGGCTCTGCGTTGCCAGAAGACCGGAGTTTTGACTTCGTCTTCGATTTTGCGTTCGGTGCGCAAACCGTCGGTGTCGAGCTGCACCGGGTACCTGGAGAAGACCGGTATTACCTATTTATTAACCGTAGGAGCGCTGGCCCGGTACGCGCAGAGGCAAAAGAAGTTGCGATCGCGCTGTCAGTGTTGGCCCCAAACGAATCCTCCCTAGGAGTCAGGCGAGACGCGCTTGAGCGACGGTATGTCGAAGCACCGGCGACACTTTTTTCGTCACTCCGCGCGACGTTTAACTTACTCGCCCCTGACGCATGGCCGCTGTTCGCTACCGAGTGGGGGACTCAGTGGGGCCGACGGGTGGCGATTGAACTTGAAGCCGACACGCTTGAGACCGCCAACTGTTCTCTCGATGAGCTTCCCATGCGCGCAGCAGCCCTGCGGATTGCGCACTATCTTGAGAGCCGCGGCTGGGGCAGCGCCGAGTTTGATTTTGGCCATGCCAACGAAGGATTGATCGAGATCGAGATGGGCGGGAGTGTGTTGGCCGAGAGCGTGCTGGCCGGACGAGGCGGGCGCAGCGAGTCGTCAGAGCGTGCGTGTGGCATGTTTGCCGGGATGTTTTCGGGGACCTTTTCGCACCTTGCGGGTCGCAAACTGCAGGCACGCGAGGTCATGTGTCGCGCCATGGGAGCCAAGCATTGCGAGTTTGTCCTCTTGGCCGCTGAGCGAGTTGCCGCTGTCGACCGAGCCCTCGAAGGCGGCGCTCGGTCGCTCAACGCTGTCCGGGATACACTGCGTCGCGCTCCAGGGACCGCACGATGAGCAACGCGGGCGATCAAGACGATCAGTGGGATGCCCCATTGGCTCCCTCCCGTTCAGCGAGTGATGGCGATCAAGCACCCGTCGAGAGCAGGCGGACAAATACGCGAGAGCCAAGTGTGCGTGAGTATTTTGAGCAATTTGCTTGGTTTGGAGTAAGCCCAGATCCTGATCAAACCTCCGCAGTTGAATTTATGTGGTGGATCTCTTAGCCCTTCGGCGCAGCGATAGATTTTTTGGCGACGAGGCGTTGATCGCGCGGTTGGCCTTCACCGTCGATACGCCGGCGACGGAATGCGCGCGGCCTCTGCATCAAGCAGGGCCTCCACGCGACGGTACTGAGTCTCCGCAGCGGCGAGGGTCGGCGCGATGCTCACCACACCCAATTTGCCATACATCGGAAGGGCGCCCAGCAAATGAAACACCACGCCCTGCTGTCGCGTCGCGTCGAAGTGCAGTTGGTGATCAGAGAGAATCTCTAGCAAGTCTTCGGACGTCAGCGCGGTGTACGCGGGCTTCTGAAGGTTGTCCGTCGCGTAGTAGCAGCGGGTCTCGCCGAGCGGCGTTCGAAACTCGCCCGTGCGTCCGTCGACCGTCCCTGCGGTAAGAAACTGCAACATCTGAAACGGGAGCGTGGTCCCGCCCTTGCGCAGGTTGATCTCAAGCGCCACTGCGCGGTAGCCATTCGCCTCACGAATCGTGACAAAATCCACGGCGAATCGTCCTTGCACGCCACGTTCGAGCAGGCTCATTCCCACCTTCCACGCGGCTTCCACGAGCATGGATCGGTACTCTTGCCGCGCGGGAAAAGTGCTCCCTAAAAACACCTGCCCACTCTCGCCACCAAGCATCTGATCGTGTGTCGAGATCACTTCGAGCGTCCGCGACGGCGTGACGCGCATTTGCACCGAGGGGGAGGTCTTCTCGTCGCCTTCGATCCACGACTCAACCACGCCACCCATCCGCGCAAACGCCGCGACGAACTGCTCGGCGGTCTGCCCCGGAGCCTCTGGTCGCAACGTGCGCAAGATCCAATCGCACATCGCGGGCACATCGTCTGTGTGTGATTGTAAATTCAGAATCGCGTTGCCCTCGCCAGAAAAGCCTTGCTCAAGCTTTAAGACCACACGACGAAGCGCTGGATTTCGCCTACGCAATTCGATCACGGCCCTCGCGGCGTCGTCGAGGTTGTGCAGCTCTTCCATTCCGTCGGCAATCTCAACTCCGACCTCGCGAAAGATCTTGCGACCGCCGCTTTTGGATCCCAATCGCTCAAGCGTTGGATCACACCCATACAGCGGAACCCCCAACTGCACCGCGAGCGTCAGCTCGTCCGGCGTCGTGTTAAACGCCGTCAAATGTGTCACCGCGGGATCAACGATCGCGTCTCGAATGCGCTGCACCAAGCGAGGTCGCGCCAAGATTTTGCGCGTGAGGTTTTCATCGCCGCTGTCGTTGCAGCTGAGCAGCGTAAGTCTTCGTCGCGCGTGGTTGTGAGGTACGCCTGGGATCATCCCGAGGTAGTAATCCACCAGCGCATCGGGGAGCTGCGCGCTCGTGAGAAAGATCACCTGCGTCCGCGGAAGCCGCAGCCACGAGAGCATGGACAACTGTCGCTCTTCGTAAAACTGCGCACCCGTCAGCTTCGCGAGCGTCTCGCGATCAAGGCTAAGCCCCGGGACCACGACCACACCTCGTGGTGCCTGTGGGTCCGGATACACGTCTTCGAACATCCGCTGCAATCGCGGCTGCAGTGCCAAATACGCTTCGCGCTCTTGTGCGGACCCAGGATCAGGCTGATACGGAGGCAGTGCCATAGCGCGGAGTATAACTTGGTGCGGTTTGCAGTGGCCTCTTTTCGTTTTCAAATAGAAGCTATCCGTAGCGCCACTGTTGCGCGCGCTTCAATCGGCGTTGCCCATCAACAGATCGCCCTGTGGTAGAAAGTCGCATGACGATCGAAGAGCTCAGTGAGATTTGGGTCGATGTTGGCTCCGAAGCCGACCTCGCAAAGCCTGGCGTGCAACAAGTGACCGTGGGCAGCGTCCGGATCGCGTTGAGCTTCAAAGACGGTCTGTTCGGCGCGATTCATGGCGCATGCAACCACGCTGGAGGGCCGCTGGGCAAAGGGACACTCGAAGGGGACTTCGTCGTGTGTCCGTGGCACCAATGGCGCTTTCATCGTGTTGAGGGTCATGGCGAACGAGGGTTTGAAGAGGACGTCGTCCCTGCGTACCGAGTGCGCGTTCATGAAGGCAGAGTCGAGGTAAGTAGTCGATCGTTTAGCAAGCGAGAGCGAAAGCCGCATACGCCCCATCCACTCTCGCGCCCCGTTGTCCGAACCGCAGGAAAAACCCGCGTCGTGGGCATCTCAACGACGGTCATGCAAAAGGACTATCCACGCTTCTCTACGTCCGAAGCGCTGCTAGAAACCGCGTTGCTGCACGCAGCGGATCAGGGCCACGAGACCCAGTTAATCAAAGTGCGAGACCTCTCGTTTAGAAGCTGTGAGGGGTTCTACTCGAAAGGCGCACGCGCTTGCACCTGGCCATGCTCGATCACACAAATGGACCCCAACGATGAGTTGGACCAAGTGTACGAAGCGCTGGTGCACTGGGGTGATGTATTCATTGTCGCGACGCCCATTCGATGGGGCGCGCCCAGTAGCTTGTATTTCAAGATGATCGAGCGCATGAACTGCATCCAAAACCAGGTCACCATTGCGGGCAAGGTGTTGCTGCAAAACAAGGTCGTGGGCAGTATTATTACGGGAGGGCAAGACAACGTGCAGGCGGTTGCCGGTCAGATGCTTGGATTTTTCGGCGAGCTCGGGTGCCAGTTTCCGCAGTTTCCGTACATCGCGCATTCACGCGGCTGGACAGCTGAGGATATGGAGAAAAACGTCGCGAGTGTGCAGGCGAGTGAGGCGCTGCGAGAGGCCTCGCGCGAGCTGGTGGACCGAAGCATTGATCTCGCCGCTCGATTGATCGCCACCGAGCCACCACCGGTGCCTCGCGCGGGTCGCAAGGGACGCGCGCTTCCGGTACTCTGAGCGCGTCGGGTCCGACGGCTCATGGGCTATGAACTCGAGTGATATTATACATTCATTATTGTTGAGAAGTCATGACGAAATTCAAAACCATCAAGCACACCGTACACCTGCCTGCGAGCCCACAGCGGGTGTATGACTCACTCATGGATGCCAGCAAACACGCGGAGTTTACCGGCGGGGAGGCCGCGATCACCGCCGAGATAAACGGCAGCTTTGAGGTGTATGACGGCTATGCAGGGGGCACTTTTTTAGAGCTCGTCCCGGGGCAAAAAATCGTCTCGACATGGCGAGAGTTGAGCGCGGACTGGCCTGCAGAGCACGTCTCCAAGGTCACCTACCTGCTCACCGCCGATGGCAGAGAGAACACCACGCTTCAGTTCACGCAAGAAGATGTACCCGCCGACCGAGCAGCGGATCTTGAAAAAGGCTGGGAAGATTTTTATTGGACTCCGCTCATAGCGTATCTCTCGGCTCAAACGCTGAAAGAGTGAGCGCTCGTTCATTGCCTTCACGTTTGCTGCAAATCGAGCGCCACGAAGGTTTGCTTCGTTGAAGCGGGCGTCAATGAAACAGTCGCTAAATTCCACTCCTTCTAAATTTGCGCCTCGAAATTCAGGGTCGCTGCTCCCGACCGGTGACGCGATCTCAAGCCCGCGAAAGTGACGCTCTCCGGCGGCGTAGCGCTGCATGATTTCACTCGGAAGCCAAATTCGCTCGTCATTCAAGATCGTCATGGGAGTTGTTATGGGAGTTGTTGAGAGACGAGCATTTGAAAATGCGTGCTCGAGCACCCTAAGTGGACTCTTGCGAACGCCACTCGCTGCATTAACCGGCAACTGCCACCACAGCGGCGCCGGGTACCTTGCGCGGTGCCCCGAGCGGCCGTACCAAGCGTCGCGATGGCGCTCTTTGAATTCGAACTTACGCCCGTGCAAGACATAGAACCATGGGACTCACCTGGCGGTCCCAATTTGAGTTGGTTCGCTCTGTCCTACGGCCGATTTCGAATGCCCGTTGGCGATCAGGTGCTGTTCGAATACACCGACGAGATCCTCGCCCACTGGGGTGATTGCGCTGAGCGAACCGCAGATTACCAGATCGCGGCGTTTGTGAGAGACACACTCGGAAGTGTCGCGGCAGGCACAGCGCGCTTGCCCGAGCGAATCGAACGGTTCGCGGCCGACTCCCACCGACTCCACGAACTGAGGACAGAGACGCTTGCACTTGGGCGCTCGCCGGAGTCAGAGGAGCTTTCGTATACGGCATGGCGTTGGATGGGTGAGCGCCACCCCTGGACAGGATACTTGCTCGCCTGTCCGAACTTGTATTTTCTCCGAATCGGCGACGAAGTGCGGATCGACTGGGACAACCGAGATCGGATGATTGAGGGCTGCCATGCTTGGACGGCCGAGAGGGGCGTCTTTGCGATGCCGGTCGAGTCGTTTGTCGACGAGTGCAGGGACTTTGCCGGGCGCCTCCTGGGAGCGATGGATGCGCGGATCAAATCGATCGAAGCGGGACGCGAGACTCCTCAAACCCCTGTTGATTTGCAATCCCTTTGGCAACAGCACGAAACCTGGCGCGTGGAGTTTGCGTCGTACTTCAAAGAGTATCAACCGGACATCCCTTGGGGCGAAACGGAAGCAGCTCTACAGCTCATTGCAGAAAAAAGAGGACTGAGCTTTTAACACGGACGCAGCACAGATCTTGACGCTGACCTCGCGTCCCGCTCGGTTCGTTCAGTCGGGTCACCGTCACCCATTGCAACCCATTTGGCCACCGCGCACCCATGCAGCTATTGAAAATGTACAAACCCGCCACTGCGCGCGACCCGTTGCGTTGATTCGATAGCGACGGCAAACGGGGTACGCCAGCCTGCGGTTCGAAGCTCTTGGCGCACGACGTCCGCCAGAGTCCTCAGCCAGTTAGCTGCGGCGACGGACACTTCATCTTTGCGCGGCATGGTTGGATCGAAATACGGAGGCAGCTGCAGAGCGTCCGGGCTCTCTAGCAAGGTCCAGACGACGAGGTGCTTGGCATTGATGTCGATCGCGCCATACCAAAAGAGCTGATCGACCTTCATGCTCAACCCCGGAGCCGACAGCCCGCGCAGGCGCAACCGAGCCGCCTCAACGCCACACTCAACCCGTCGCTTTCGCCCCGCGAAGAAAGCCTTGATCCGCGAACTGGACGTCAACAGGATCGACTTCGTCGGACTCCGCGACAGCGAATGACCACGCGTCCCAACGCGCGCGAAAGTAGAGCCGCTTGCCCATGACGGTGCCCTCGCCTTGGACGGGACAATTGCCACACAGTTTGCAGTGAAATCAAGGGTCAAGGCAAGCGACCACCGGACACTGTAACGCCGGTGTCACAGCGAAAGGGCGCGGCGTGAAAACGAAGCGCACTCTCGCGCCGTTCTCTTGGGCAGGTGGAAAGCGGCTTGTCGCGGACATCGTGTGGCAGGCGTTGGGAGCGCCGCGCGTGTACGTGGGGCCGTTCTTTGGGAGCGGTGCGGTGCTGCTCTCGCGGGGTACGGCTCACATTGAATTTGAGAAGAAATCACCACACCAGAACCGTGAGAATTTTGGCGCTGTGACCTCGCTTGCGCGCTGAGGTACAGTGTCAGTTGGGTGTCGCGACGCATCGCCAACGATTTTTGTACGCGCGATTCAAGCTGTGATTTCGCTCATCATGTGACTCGATATGTACATTGACCTACAGACTAGGCTGAATCTTCGCCGTTGACTTCTGCCCCTGTTCGAAGGGACCATAGCAAATAAGTTGACATGGTTGGACGCGTCAACGGTGGAAGGTTTGGAACTCTAATGGGTCCGAAAAAAATAGATGCGACGCAGAATGGCCGGTCAAAAACCAGTCGTTCGCTCACGAGGCGAGTGCAGCCACAGCGTGCGCTCACTGTCGGGATGGCGACGGCGATGGCCACCGTTATTTTGTCCTGCGGCACTGGGACCGTAGGTACTGGTGGACCGGCGTTCATTCTTGATGGTGGCGGAATTCCCGAGCCAAGCCCGCTGTGTGAGATGTTTCGAACGACCCAATTTATTAGCCATCAAGGGAGCACACTGATCGGCTTCTGCCGATGGGACGTTCCAGAGCGAACCCCATGTCCCGCAAGAACTGGCGAAACTGGCGGTTGCGTCAGTATCTCGCGGATTGTGCCGGAGCTCGCTGAGTACGAGCGAAGCACTAATGTGCCGAAGGTGTGCTTGCCGAATCCGGATCGCACGATTGATTTTCCATGCCTTCGCGAGGGTGGATTCAACGAGTGCGGGTTCGGCGGATTTTGCCATCCGTTCGTCAGGGCGAGCGGCATCGTCCGCACCTGTGTGCCGTTTTATTGCCCGCGTTGAGCCGGCTCAGTGACCTTGAATTCTTCACTTTTACGAGCGAATTAACAACTAAACATCACATCACTACAACAGAAGAAAGATTGATCGCCATGGGATATACTAGGAAGGCGAGTTCGGGGACAAAGAGTCGGCGGTTCGGGCCGTCTATTCACTCCATTGCAACGGGTATCGCAATCATCACAGGTCTTGATGCTTGCGCCCCTGCGCGGACAGAGCCCGCAGCGAGAAGCGAAACTGCTCCGCTAACGACCGTGGGCCGCACGCAACCTGCGTCCCAAACAACCATTGCGAGAGGCGCACAAAATCCCACTGGATCGTCAACGCTCAGTGCCGAGACTGGCCCCGTGCAGCGGCGTGTTCTGCCTCTGACGGTGGAGCCATCGAGTGCCGCGTTGTTCGATGGTGACCGGTCGTCGGCGGTGACGGCCGCTCAGTCGATCCGAGTGGAATTTGAAAGACCGATTCGCTTTCGCGGCTTGTCGGTATTTGGCCAGCAGAGAGCCAATCTAACGGTTCGGGCAGAGCGCAATGGTGTGAGTGAATCCATCGACGGGCTGAACAATCTTAACGCTCGATCGGGTGCTGGAGTTTGGGCACGCTTTGACGCGAGCGCGGCAATCGAAGCGAAAATTTTTACTCTGCAATGGCAGCCAACAGAGGCCGGTTCGCGACTAGAGGAGCTTGAGTTTTGGGCCGATGGTCAGCCAAATATTCACGTTCCTGGGACCACACTCGCAGACGATCTTCGAGCACCGGAACATCAGGGCGCGCGACAGACAGTCCCTGCGCTGCCTGAGTCCTGGACTATCAACGAAGAGACTGTGCACGACAGGCACGAGGTCGGCGAGTTTAGATTTTCGCTGGGCTCAGCGCAGTCTGGTGTGAGCGCTGCTCGGTGCTTGCGGGCGTTTATTGAATACGACCTCGAAGGGATGGAGCACTGGAGCAATCTCTCTCGATCGATCAACGATCTGCCTGAGCTCGTCGGTGTGCGGCAACAGCGGCTCGGTTCCGGTGGGCACCAGGTCGAAGAAGTGTCGCCGAGTGTCCTGCGCGACGGTGAAAACACCGTTCGGTTCTTGCCCATTGCGATTCGGCCAGGCATCGCGAATACACAGGGATATTCAGTGCGAAACGTGCGCGCCACCTGCGTCACGGACCCTGCGCGAATCGAGGACGATGCCTTATTGACCGATCGCGGCCGCGCCTCGGTGCTTGCCTTAACCGACAGCAGCGATGCCACGGCGATTCATGTTGCTCCGGGAGCTCGGGCTGACAACGGTACCGCGTGGTGGACTTTTGGAACACCCACGCAGCTGCAGCAAGTGTTTTTGAAAATTTCTGCGGGCACGCAAGGATCGTTGTCGTTGATTGCTGATGACCACGGCTCCGCAAGCACGGTCACTCTTCAACTTCGAGGGTTGGCCGCTGGCTGGAACACGTTGCGGATCCCGCCAGGCTTGCGGTCCGCCGAGCGCTATCGCGTTGAGCTGCACGGCGAAGGCGAGTCACCACTCGCGGTGTCGGAGCTTGAGCTCGCCGGTAGTCCGCAACCGAACGGAATCCGTGCGCCGCTCGTGCTCACGCATCCGCTTCACGGCGAGTGCCAAGATGGCGCCACGTACGTACGTGGTTTCGTCCCACGCGCACAAGTCGACGGTGCACATGTCGTTTTGCACATTGGCCGGGTCGAAGTTGCGTGCACTGTCCTATCGAGCGGTGAATTTTCAGGTGAAATCGCGACGCCACCAACTACGTCGTCACGCACTTCGGGCGCAGTTGCAGTGACCGTTACGGCGACTTTGCACGACGGACAAACGATCGATCGCTCGTTCGAGGTCACTCGCTGCCAGACCGCTGCCCCAGTGCGCAATCCACTCACCGCGTTGGTGCCAGATCTTGGTGCGCCCTACAGCGCGGTGATTCGCCCCAATGAGCAGAGGTCCCTCGTGTTTGGCGGCGCACGGCTAGAGGTACCGTTGAACGCGGTCGCCGAAGAGACTCGGATAACGGTGCGTCCGCTAGCTCCTCGCGATGTCCCACCGTTGGATCCGGGCATGACAAACGTCACGGTGCGAGGTGAGGCTTTTCGCTTCGGTCCGCACCACATGCACTTTACCCGCGATGTGAAGCTCTCTATTCCGTTTGATAGTCATCGACTCCCGGAGTCCATGCGACAGAGCGACGTGTTTGCCTTCTACTTTGATACCGCTGAGCATCGCTGGCGCAAAGTTGATCGGTTAGACGTTGCGCAGGGCGAGCTGATCGCGAGCAGCACGGACCATTTTACCGACTACATCGCCGGAACGCTCTCTGCCCCAGAGACGCCACAAGCGGCGAGCTTTGACGGCAACACGATTCAGGGGATTCAAGCGGCAAATCCGACGGCTGGGGTCACATTGATTGCACCGCCACAGGCCAACTCAATGGGCACGGCGGGGACGAGCTTTCCGATTCTCGTGCCACCCGGACGCAACGGGATGCAGCCGTCGCTCTCGATCAGCTATTCGAGCGAGCAAGACAGCGGGGGATGGATGGGCCGAGGTTGGGATTTGCGTTTGCCGTCCATCGAAATTGACACCCGCTTTGGTGTCCCCGAGTATGACGGGACCGAACGCTACTTGCTGGATGGCGCTCTGCTCGTGGCGGCCCCCGACGATCCGCACAACGACGCGAGCAATCACAGGGTTGTGTTTCGCCGTCGGGTTGAGGGTGCGTTTGAGCGCATCATTCGCGTGGGTGAGTCGCCAAGTCTATACAGTTGGCAAATTTGGGATCGGTCAGGAAATTTTCACTCCTTCGGAGCCACTCCCAGTGGTCGGTTAACGAAAGCTCCAAGCGGGGGACCGATTTTTCGTTGGTACCTTGAGAGCGTTGAAGACATTCACTCGAACCGCATTCTCTTTCTGTACGAACGCGACTCCGTTGTGCCGCTCGCCCCAGATGGAACGCCAGGAGAACCGTGGGTTCAGGTGTATCCAACGACGATTTTATGGACCGAGAACCACACGGGCTCGACGGTGAACCTTCGTCCGTACTACCGAGTGGAGTTTGTTCGCGAGAACAACCGCGCGGACGTCATGAGCAACGCTCGGGCGGGTTTTGACGTACGGACACGAGCGCTGCTAACCGACGTGATCGTGAAAGCGGGTTTTGAGGGCGAGCAAATCGTCCGCAAATATAAGATGACCTACATTGAGGGGGACTTCGGCAAGTCACTGCTCTCACGAATCGCGATGTATGGCTTGGGTGGAGAGCTGCCCGGTGCGGTTCCGTTGTACGCTTCGGGACGTTCCGCCTGTTGGTTGCGGATGCGGCATTGTCCCGCGACCCCGAGGCAGTGCCGCAGAGGCAGGTCGAGTTGACCGGTTCAGGCCGCCTCAGGCCTTGTAGGCGATGGCGGCGCTGGTGGGTCCGGCGAGCGGGCGGATCTCGGTGTGGGTGAAGCCTGCGGTGCGGGCCCAGCGGTCGAACTGGGAGCCGGTGTAGTCGAACCCTTCGGGTAGTTCGATGAGCATGTTGAGAGACATCAAGAGACCGAAGCTGTTCGCCCGCCGTTCGTCATCGATCACGTTCTCGATGGCGACGAAGACGCCGCCTGCGGGCAGGGCCTCGTAGGCCTTGGTGATCAGCGCGAGCTTCTGGGCTTCGCTCCAGTCGTGAAGGATGTTGCCCATGAAGTACACGTCGGCTGACGGGTAGGCGTCGGTGAAGAAGTCTCCGTTGATCGCGGTGACACGGTCTCGGAAGCCATGGCGTTCGAGGTTGGCCTGTGCGATCGGTGTGACGGGGTCCAGATCGAAGGTGACGCCGCGAAGATGCGGATTCGCCGTGGCGATCATCGCTGCGAGCGCTCCGTTGGCGCCCCCGAGATCACAGAACGTGTGGTGTCGGCTCAGATCGAGGGTTTCGCAGAGGGCGGAGAAGGCCCCGAGCTGGAGTCCCTGCATGCCGTTGAGGAAACCTTCGAGTTTGACGGGATCGCTGTAGACGCCCTCGAACAGTCCGGGAGCGCCCGACTTGATCTCGTTCTGCGGTTGTCCGGTACGTAACGCTTCAGTGAGACCATCCCAAAAGCCGTACAGCCGGGCGTTGG
>JANNCG010000039.1:0-21946 GCA_031386385.1 Myxococcales bacterium | reverse complement strand
CTCTGGCGGGCGATACTAGGACTGCGCGCCAGAGTTAGGGGGAGATTTTAGCGAGGCATCTGGCCAAAGGGGCGCGGACGACAAGCATCCGCGCAAGTACCTTCGCGAAGCGCTCAGGGTCCCATCGTCATTGGCATTCCTCAGGGTTCGTACGAGATGCTCGTGCGATACCAAAACGTTCAGTCGATCAACCGAGCCTTACCTGCGAATAGCTCCGAACGACTCTGCTTCAAACTCTCACTTTTGCTACACGCACACAGCACCTCCCACGACCCCTGAGCAATGGCAGCGTGTGGCTGCATAGGGGCATCCTTGCCGTGAAGAATTGCTCGGTGGCACTGGTGGCGAACGGTCCGCCACTGGTGCCATGTGCGGGGCGACGTTGCGCCCTGGTGCGGAGTATGTTGAACTCGCTTGCATGACCACCGCTGCGACGAAGGCAAACGATCGCTTGGGGATCGTCTATCCGGACACCGACGATATGGCCGAGAACACACTGCATCGCTTGATGGCTGAATTTCTACGCCCATTGATTGAGCGCTTCTTGCGCGAAGCGGTCAGTGGTTCGCTTGCCAAGAAAAAGATGTACCGGCCGTTGCGTGCGCATGCTTCGTGTCGCGTGGGTGCAGATCAGTTTTGGTATTACCGCGAAGGGCAACCGACGAAGAGCGTTTCGCCGGATGTTTATGTGCTCACGGGTGTCAGTCCAACGGCCGCTCCACCCTCGTGGTTTTTATGGCAGCTCAAAGATCCACCGCTCTTTGCGCTTGAGATTGTGAGCCAGGACGTGGACAAAGACTACGACTCTTGGACGACCTATCAGCACACCGGCGTGCGTGAGTTAATCGTGTATGATCCTGAAGCGCCCAAGCTCTCGGAGGCCAGTCGTGGGCGAGCGAGGGTGCGTTGGCAGGCATTTCGCCGCGACCGCAATGGCGTGCTGATTCCCGCCGAGACAAGCAACGCTGATCGGATTCAGAGCGAGGTGCTTTGTTGTTGGCTGCGCGTCGTTGGCGAGGGCGAGTTGCGCTTACTTCGCATTGGGATTGGCATCGGGGGTGAACAACTCCTTCAATCTGCAGAGGAGCACGAGCGGGCCGAGAAAGAGCATGAGCGAGCCGAGAAAGAGCGCGAGCGAGCCGAGAAAGAGCGCGAGAGGGCTGAGAAAGAGCAAGCGCTTGAGCTCGTCGCAACAGAGCGGCTCGCGCGAAGAGAGCTTGAGGCGAAGCTTCAACAACTGCTCGAAGCGCGGACGCCGCCCATAGGCAAAAAGCGCAAAGCGCGCCCGTAGCGATTTCGCGCGGGGAGCGAGACACAACAGAAACGCGACCGATAGCTCTCGCTCAAACTGCGGCATAAAGCCGATGTTGGGCTCGCCGTCAGCGAGCGAGATCTACCGATCGCGAACGATTGGCACAGGCATCGGCAGCGCGATCGCAATCGGGAGATTGCCACTGCCCGCGTCAATGCAGTTCACACGAATCAGCCCATCACCGAAGCCGCGACTGAGGCTGACTTGGACGAAGCCCTCAAGCAGCGGCTGAGTGACACCCGTGGGGATATGGTATCCATACAGCTCCATGCGATCGGTGTACCGAGCGCCTGGGTTGGGATTGAGCGCGTTGCGATGGTCGGACCAGAGCACCCAATCACCGACAACCGACGGATAGCTTTGGCCCACGGGTCGATCAACCGGGTCGTTGGTGATTCGCAGCCGCTGTCGCGTTTGCAGATTGTAAAGGTGGATCTCTGGGTTGTTCGGCCGTCCGCGACCGCCCAACAGCATGTGCGATTGATCCACCCAGGCGATATAGTTGCCCGAGATAAACGCAGACCACTGCGAGCCCTGGTCGTTGGTTAGATTTTCTGTCACGCGTGCGTCCGCGTTCCAGTGATAGATGTCGAGTCCGTACGCACTCCAAATGAGATTGGGACCATCGGCCATCAGCTCATCGAAGTCCGATCCGTCTGTTCCACGTGCAATCTCTGCGAGATTCTCTCCGTTTTGATCGGTCACGAGGAGCGCGATTTCTTCGCCTGCACGATGGATGTCCCAGGCTATGAGTCGATCAGAAGCGGCGATTCTGCTGCCCGGTAACGAAAAATTGGCTCTCTCGTCCCAAATGATCCGACCAGGACGAGTGATGTCGTTATTGAAGATCGCGATCTTCGAATGATCTGGCTCAGTGTCGCCAGGGACCTCTGGCGGCACCTGCGGACGGAAAGTAGTCAAACGAAGAACAAAACCATCCCGCAAGCATGAGACGCTCGCCCCTGTTCCGCTCGCTGAAGCTGTGCCGTCACCTGCCACAAGAACCTGGATAATGTTCTGCCGGAGCGAGAGGCGCTCAACCGCGCCACCATCTTGCGTATAATACCACTCGCCAGATTGGCACGAATACCCAGCGAAATTTGTGTACATTAAGGGCCCAGCAGAAGGACGCCCCATACACTGCGGACGGCTTGGAATCGGCAACTCCCACGGGTGCAAACGCACCTGATCGGCGCCGACAAATTCGACCAACGGAACTCCCCCATCGCGAGACGTATCGGCAACATCGGTCCTTGCCGTATCGACTCGATATGAATCGACCCGATATGAATCGACGACCGTCGGTACGTCGGGCAAAGACCCGTCACCGCCCACAGGCGGGGTCGTTCGACAGGCGTTCGCACCCAAGACAACCAACACGATCGCGACGAGCGATCGCAGCAGCATGGTCAAACGCGTTTGCTGCCCTCGCTCACGATGGGGGGTTCGCACTACCGAAGCTCCTGTGGACGACGGGGAGTAATTTCGCGAGACGCAGGTCGGCCGCGAGGTCGCGTGCGCGGATTGCCGGGCTCGTCACGCTCGATACCCGCTGGTTCGCCAACTCGCAATAGCGCGCCACCGCCACCAGGCTGCACTGGCGTGGCAACGCCATCTTGCAAGAAGTACACGCCCATGTTGGTGCCCGTGCCGTAGCCCGGGACACCCCAATACATGTTGTGCTCAAGATCTCCGACAACGACATAGCCTTCGCTCGGTCCAAGACCGTCCCAACCGAAGTCATGAACAAACGAAGTTGATGCGGTTGTGTCTGTCAGCGCCACCCTGAAGACGTCTCGGTACCATGTGGTACCGATGTAGCCGCCACCGTAGATTAGCCCATCGCCGTGGTCATCGAACGAGAGGTCTGGCGCAGCACCGGTTGGAAGTACGTACCCATAAGAATATGTGGTGCCGTCCAGCCCGTTGATACGCACGAGATCTCCGAGATATCCACCCGTTGAGTTTACTCCGCCGGCTATGTAGAGCGTGTTGCCCTTGACCGCGATCGCCGCATCATACCGTGCGGTGATTGTTGTCGAAGGCGTAAGCTGCACCCACTTCGATTGATCAAATCGATATACCCAGACATCATTGTACACGGTTGCCCCTGACCGACCGCCAACCACAAACAGTCGTGTCCCGTCAGCAGAGAGCGCGACGGCGGCATCCTGTCGGACAGGCGGCGCAGGGCTAGACGACGTCGCTCGATGCCACGTATACGTCGGGATTCCGTCGGTGTTGAACGTCTGCGTTGTGTAGAACAGTTCGTTCGTGCGATTTGAGCTCAGATCAACGCCGCCAAACGCATAAACCGAGCTCCAGCCGTCAGCTGATGGCGCGGAGACTGCGTACGACGCGTTGTCGAATCGAGGACGTTCGCCAATGGCACCATCAGACTCCACGACGCCGCTGACCCAACCTTGGCGAATGTCGAGACGACCAATCGGCACGCCTTGCACGACCTCGTTGCTTTGGACGTTTGTCCAGCGCCCTTGCGTTGTGATCGCGTTGGCTTTGAGGGGAAACACCACGCCAATGTTTCGCGAGACATACTCTGCGCGATGCAGAAAGGGACTCGGATCGGGACGGGGGCCACGAGTGATCACGAGCCCAGAGAAGTAGCGCCACGCGTTGGCACCAATCCACCAATCCGGCAGCACTTTGATGATGCGATCGTGTGAATTGCGCAGCGGAGTACTTGGAAAACCGGCGTAGTGGTCTTGCAGTTGCTGTGATGCGCGGATGGCATGCGCCGGCGCGAATCCCTGCTGAAACCCAGGATTCTCAAACCGCGTCATAAAGGTCGCCGTGACCGGGAGTTGTCCGGGGGCTGGAAACAATTGAAATCCGACGGGCAGTGGATTTTGCGCTCCGGCCGGAAACCAAGTCCACCGCCAAAGTGCGCGAAGATCGCTGTATTGTTCGTCCACTTGAAACTGAGCCCGAGCCGCGAGACGAGACGTCGGTGTGTTGGGCGCTTTAAATTGTGGCGCCAACACTGCGAAGGTAGTGTCGCGTGCGTTGACAAAGGGCGTTGGGGTGCCCGGAAGCGCGAGCGCCATCGGGATCCAGCCGTATCCTGATCCGGTACCATTCGCGAGATCCCCAATACGCGGGCAACCCGACAGGACCGCGTCCGCTCCACACTCAGCATCAGACTGGCGGAGCAACTGTCCGCCGCTCAGCCTCGCACACAAGCAACGATATGGCGCGTGTGTGAGTCGCGCCGCTGGGTCTTGCGAGAGAAAGGTCGCTGTATTGACTCCGTAGCCTAACGGGCTGTCATCGGGCCGCTGGACGCCTCGTCTTGGCGCGTAGGTAAACGTCGAGGCGTTTGACCCGACGCCATTGGGACAGCGGTAAAAGTAACCACCTCCGATGTTTCCGCAGAGCGTCAGATCTGGTGCTCCGCCCCAGTTCGGGTTGTGATCGGTCACGGGGCTACAGGGAAATGGATCACAAGCGTCGCCACGAATTTTTGCGCCTGGGTGATTGTTCGTCATTCGCCACTGCTCAGTCGAAGCATTGCAGTTGGCTTGATCAGCATTAGCGTTTGCTGGGCAATTGTCCACGCCATCGAGCACTCCATCACCGTCGCCATCGTTGCTGTTGTCGCACGGGTCGCCCAATCCATCACCGTCGGTGTCGTCTTGATCAGGATTCCAAACATTGGGACAGTTGTCAGTGGCGTCGGCTCCCTCGCCCACCCAGCCGGTGGAAGGCGGAGTTGGTGCTGTCGCACCGAAAATGTTGGGATTGCCTCCAGGTGTCATCACGTTGTTAATCCACGACGCGATCTCTGGTCGGGTGACACGGACTGAGTAGATACTGCCTTCGTTCATCACGCCAATGACTACGGCACGGTTTGATCCAGTCGTCGCCGCCGGGCCGAGCCACCGAAGCGGTCCACCCGAGTCACCCGGGCCAAATGCCGACACTGACTGTCCAATCGGCCCAATTGGTCCCGGGGCAGTGGTGAATTGACCATTCCCAGGTCCAGCGAATCCAGTGAGAGCGTTTGTACCAAACTGTCTGGACGTCGCACCCGCTCCACCTGCAAGGACGCCCCAACCAATCACCTGCACGGGCATGCCAATCCATGATGCTTGTGGGGACAGATCACTCAACAACACGCGTGTAGGTCGTGCGATCGCACGCGGCACTGGCGTGGTTAGCTGGAGAATCGCGACGTCGAACACTCCCAACATCAGCGGAGCCGGTGTGATACATCCAGAGCCTGTGAATGGAGCGTGCAGTGAAGGATGACGCCAACAACTTTGTGTCGTGATGGTCTGAATTCTAAACGACGAGCGATCTTGAGCCGATCCGTCGGGGCCGATGTACACAAGGTTTTGTGTTGGATCGAAACGGTTCGGATTCGGCGCCACACCCGTCCAATTGGCGCAGTGCGCGGCGGTCAAGACATGGGTGGCCGTGATGAGCGTCCCTGTGCACGAGCCTCCGCCAGCCGGATAGATGATCACCGTGGCATTGCTCTCTGCGTCGTCGGTATCGTCGACTCCGTTCAAGATGGCCTGCGACTGCGTTGCAAGCGAATCAGCACAGCCAATCGCTGCACTTGAGAGAGCCGCTAAAAGTGGGCCCCCCCCTAACTATTCTGTAAATTGTTTGGTGGAGTTTTTGGCCCATAGCCATACGCCCACCGCATTCGTTGAATTGCTTCATTGTATACTCCTTATAACAAATTGTCATAGTCTCTGCGCCCCACGCACCGCGAGACACAAGTCGTCGCTTACCGCCCGACGAGTGTAGAGGATCGCACTCGCATCGGGCCACGGTCAAGCGCGCCTCGACTCAATCACACGATCGTCAAGAAAGTGCGTCGCCAGACAATCCAGCGCCGTGAGTTGGGACGCTGTGTTGGCGACACACCACATGTCAACGTTGTCACTGGGGATGTCAACGTTGTCACTCACGCGTCGTGCGACGTCCCCGGGCGGTCTTTCGGCCGCAGCCCTATCACCGCGCGAGCCTCATTCATCTCGTCGGTAGTCAGCCGATTGGCGTCCCGCACAGTGAGCGAGGGCTCAACGATTTCGCCAGGCAAATCACTGCTCGCATGCACACAGCAGAACAACGACAAAATCGCTGGGTGCCCCGCTTGTGGATACACATCGCGCCGCACTCGAACGGCGAGCCCTGCGTCTTGAATGCTCTTGAGCGCACGCGCACACTGAATTTGCTGAAAGCAAAAGATGAAGTACCCCTTCGGCGCCAGAACGCTCTTCGCGGCAATACAATAGTCACTCACATCGCCGAAGAGCTCAAACCGTGCCCTCGCACGCTGTGAGTCTGGAGACAAGACACCATCGCTCGCGGGCCAGTAGGGTGGGCTTCCGGTGACGAGATCAAACTTCTTATCACCCCAGGGAGGGGCTTGAGTGACCTCGCGCAGGTCGCCATGAACCATCGTGGATCGTGACTCTAGGTCATTGGCCCAGAGGTTCTCTCGCAAGAGCTTAAAACTGATCTCTTGAGCCTCGACGCCGGTGAGAGATGCTTGTGGAAATTTCCACGCGCAACTGATCCCGATGCTGCCGATTCCGGTGCCGAGATCGAGCATAGACTCAACGTGTGCCGGGGCCTGCAAGATCGCGTACCAGGCGGTGAGAAGGTCATCCGTTGAGTACCGATGACCTCTGCGCCGTTGATAGAGACGAAACTCTCCCGCGACAAAATCTAGCGTAACTTGCTCGTTAAGGGTCGCTTCTAACTCAAGGCGTCGTGCCTCTAGAAGCTCTGGCGATTTCATGGTTTTACGGCGGCGGAGTTAAGCACACTAACGCCCCCACAGCACGTGCTGAACTGCGCCCAAACGGATCAACGGCGAAGGCCGGCTTCGAGAACCTCGACGGCGTCTTTGGCCTCTTTCAGACCACAACCGGTCATCTGTTGGTAGCGCTTGATCGCGTCAATCTTAGACCCATGCTGCAACGCCTCAAGCGCCGCCTTCACGTGCGGCGGGACCACCTCGTCAGGAACCCTCAGTCCCAAGTGGTTGAGCAAAAACGTCAACTGCCTTCGAAGCTCAGCCACTTGAAATTCGAGCGCAACAATCCGTGAGTGTTCGTCCATGGGGGCAACCATACCCTGCCACGATGACTGCGCAAAAGCATCAATTCGCGATACGCTCTTCATCACGATGCCGCCTCAGCAACCCGCAGAACTTGGAGCCACCGTTGAACTCGACGGGACTCTTGAGGGCACGCTCACAGAAGCACTCGCTCCCAATGCCCTCATCCGCTGCGAACAAGTGCGCTCGTTGTCGCCGACGAGACCTTGGTCTCCTGAGGTGACTTGGCGAAAAAGTCAGTGTGTGTTGAAGCTTGATGACGGCAAGACCGTGATGCTGGATCTCAGCGCGCTAGAGCCCACTGCGCTGTTGCCGTACGAGCGTGTCCGACAGCCGTGGCCACTAGCAAAACTCAAGCTGTTGCTAATACAACCAGAGATTACAAAACCACCGGTTGATGACATCTTGATCGAGGTGATTGTGAGCGAGGCCAAGCGCAATCAGCGCGTTCGGATCCGTGGAGTGATCACCGACACGCGACACGCGAGCGGCTCATCGGAGGGGGCCTTTCGCACAGTGGACGCTCAAGAGATCACGGCACTGCGTGTGACACACATCGCTGGCGGAGCGGATCCCGCTGCGGTTCTTCAGGCAGCTCTGGGGGGCGTTACAGAGAAGCTGCCCTCGGTATTTGACCAACGACTTCGTATGTCTCGGCTCTTTTTATTGCTCGGGCTATTGAGCGCTGCACCACTGCTCGTCGTGAGGTCACCTGCAAACGTTGTATATTTTTTAAGTGTTATTTTGCAGTGGTTCGGTCTCGCTGCAGGAGTGTACAGTCGCGATCGAGGGACGCTCACTCTTCGCACGCTCAGTGAGCGGATCGAGAAGCCAGCCAATCGCGGCATGCTGCACGGACCCACGATCCTCGCGATCACGATGAGCCTCACAGTGTTGGGGTCCATTTTAGTGGTCTGGATCGTCGATCTTCTGCGCGCACGAGCCGCGAGCCCGGTCCTGTACTCAAACGCGAAAATCGTGATCGGCATGACAATTTTCAGTAGCGTTGGGTTTTTGGGTATCGCCATCACGGACATGGTTCGAGTGTTTTTGCGAAGCCAGATTTTTTTAAGAGCAAACACCGAGCTGAGCAAAATAGATCGCGTGATCTCAGGGATCGTGGTGGACTCATCCCCCGTCGAGGGGCCCTATGGCAAAGCCGCCGCCGTGTTGATCACCGACGAAGAGGTCGTCCCAGGGAGTGACCCCAACATTCAGTCCGCACGCGCAAAGCACATTGAGGGCTTCTCGATCAAGCTCACCGACAGCAACATGAGCAAGACCCCCACGGTGCACGTAAACATCGACCAACTCCTTTGGTGCACCACCGTATCCGCCTCCGAGACCGTCGGAACAGCCGTCAGCGGTCATTCTCTTCAACAACACGTAGAGCTCATTCCGCTCGGAGCACAGGTGCGTGCGTTTGGATCCATTGTGGATCGCGCGACGACAGGGCCGACGCTGCGCAACACGACGGGCAAGGTCCCGCTCTTTGTTTGCGCGCCGCACGAAGAGCCCGTGAGCTTGCTGTACCTACTGCGCGCAGAGAGCGCCAAAGGTGTTGTCTTGGGTGTCCTCACGCTCGTCGCAAGCATTGTGCTTGCGTATTGGCTTGGCCCATCGCTTCCCAACCCTCCTCCTGGCGATTGAATCAATGACCCACAATGCACTCGCACGCCCCAACGCTCGGATCACGGATGTGTCCTCTACGCTTCGCGATTTTGCGATCACGACGTGGGATGTTTCACCTGAAAAATTACAGAGTTTTCTCCCTCATGGACTCACCGCCGACACCTTTGAGTTCTCCGACGGTAGCACCCGCGCGTTTGTGTCTGCGGTGACGTTTTTAAACACTCGGTTCTACGTGCACTTTGCGCCCTTCGTTCGACTGCAGTGTGAGCAGACCAACTATCGCGCGTACATCCGCCGAGGCAACGAGCGAGCGGTCTGGTTTTTTGGCACCAAACTGGCGTCTCGGTTTGTCCTTCTCCCGAGGCACGCATGGCAGCTGCCTTGGCACTATGCCACCGTCAAACGTACAAGCGAGTGGACTGGGGATGCGCTCAAAAGCCTTGACTGGACCGCCACCGCGAGTGGAGCCGCTGAGCGATTACTGGTGAAGGGGACGGGCAAACCGCTTGCAAAATTAGAGGGGTTTTCATCGCTCGAACAAACCCACCACGTCCTCGCGCATCCGTTGGTCGGCTACCTTCGGCGGCGCGACAAGCGCATCGCGACCTACGGTGTGTGGCATGAGCTATTGCAGCTTGAGCAAGCGTCGGTGCAAGAGGCTCGCTTTGAGATGTATGAGAAGCTCGGGTTGGTCACACCTGGCGCACCACCACACTCGGTGCTCGTGCAGCGTGAGACAGAGTTTTTAGTGCGTCTGCCGCCCCGTCGCGTTGACTTGGGATAGTGTCGTGGGCGCCAATTCAACAGAATATAGATTCACCGCGCCAAACGAACCACGACGCCACTCAAACACCGCAGCCACCACGCCAGTCCCCACACGCGCTTCACCGAGCCACCAGCCATCTTGATTAAGCTCTGCGACGACGGACGCATTCTGTCTGATAAAAACCAGCGCATTCTGCGATCTGTTTCCGCGCCACACGTCCAACACCATCGGCGCACTCCCCGCAGGAATCACCGCCCCATTGTTGTCATACCCCCGCCGATCCCACGTCACCTCGTAGCCCGCGCCACCAACCGTCCGTTGCAGCGAAGCGCCCGTTGGGATTGTTGTGCGGGACTCTGTGTTCGCCGTTCGATCATTGCGCCACGTCACCTCAGTCACATCGGCCAGAGACATCAACGCCGTCTCTGGCAGCTCAACGTTTTGTGGCAACGGCAACGCGCCAGCGACATCACGCGCACGCCATCGCATACGGCCACGCTGTCCATCGAGTTGAAAGTACTCATACATATGCGTTGTGCCGTCGCGCACTAACAACCCAACAGCCCTTGGATCTCGCTGCATCGAAGCGAGCGACACGACCTGCGCGGTTGGCGTGAGGTTGGGGTTCACCCAGCGCCACAAGATTTGTCCGTCGTTTGCGTTGGCGGCCACCACGGTCAATTGACGGCTCTGTCCCTGATACGCATAGAGCACGCGGGTTTTGTCGGGGCTGAGCGAAGCGATCGAGAGACCCACGCTTTCGTCTGTGATTTGCCTGCGAAATCGCTCGTGCCCGTCGCGCAGATCGCGCGCGATGAGGTACGCTCCCTCCGCACGGATTCCGGCCAACGCGTTGGCTGAGACGATGTACAGAGACGACTGAGTTGTTGTGCCCACCACGATTCGCTGGTGCATCATGCACGATGGCGTTGCGTCCATTTCATCATCACCGTGAAAGGTGATCTCAGGGCCCACGAAGGCAGTGCCAAGCGGCGTCCCCGATGTGCAATGAACCGGCTGGAGCTGGCACTCAAAGTTGAGCGCGCATGCTCCGTTGTTGTTCCAAATGTGCGCGCGCTGGTGCGCTGAATTCCATCGGACGGGGTGTCGCGCAAGAACCGTGCCTGTGGTGCGATCGAGAGAGAGCAGCTCGTTGCCTGCGTGCACAAGAAGGGTTTGCTGAGAATTGACAGTTAGTTCAGCGGTTCCTTCGGCGCGAGGACGAAGCACGGTCTGCCAAAGATCTCGCTGCGTCGCCAGTGAAACAGCCATCACTGAGCGCGTGTCTGCCGACACCGAGTACAGCACGCCATCTCGCACCACCGCTTGCATCGACGCGATGGTGCGTACGAGTCTCGCAGCTCCCACAACAGCCGGAGCGCTTGGTAAAGCAGTGGGCTGAACACGCACCGCGATCCCCGAGTCTTGAGACAGCCGAGCTGTGTCTTGAGACAGCCGAGCTGTGTCTGGACCACCCGCATCAAGCGCAACAGACGTGGGCGCAGCGTCCATGCTCAGCACGTCTGTTGTGAAATTGACTGCTAATTGAGCGAGAAATGCGCTCTGCCACGATGCTACTGTTGTGAGCGGCGCGCCGCTGCTGTTGCTTGGCAAGCCGATGGCCTGTTGTACTTGAGATAAAAATTGCGCCGAAGCGAGCGGCGGACGAAACACCCACGTCGTACCCAGAATGCGCCTGCACCCCACACAGGTCACGTGCTCGACGATCACGGTGTCACGCCACACCCATAGGTGGACTTCTTCTGGCCTCTGAGTGGTCGAGCCCCTGTTGAGACTCCTTGTTCCGACCCGCGTCCCGTTCATGCGACGACCAAACCAAAAGTCGACGGGGACCTCCACGGACACGATCTGTCGGCCACTCGCATCGCAAGTGACTTGCACGCTGGGCAAGTTGCGATCGATCTCGCTGCATCGACGCGCAAACATCTGTACCGGCCAGTCTTGCTCGAGCCACGGTGGCACCCACGCCAACAACATTGCGCCGATACACGCAGTGACGAGCATCCATACGCGAGCGCGTCGCAGCGTGTCCCATCGAGAAGCTGAGTTTGCCTTCGTTTGCATGTGCTTGTTGCATGATACGCTACCCCAAAGCAGAAGAGCTACCATGCTACCCAAAGCTTCAGCCGTGAGGACGTTCACACGGCTGAACGTGGGCGGTTGGATTGTTAGCCCAAAGCCGCATCCGTGTCGTTCTCCCAGACAGCGAGGCACTTCTTGTTCTGCCAAAACTTCTCGAGCGTCATGCTGTTGTCGCCGAACACCATGATCCGAACGGGGCTCAGTCGAACACTCAACGGATGTGAGCGATCACCATACGAGCCAATGTCCACGACCTCGGTCCCTTGAAGCCTCAACCCCCTCTGCTTGAGGTAGGTCATAATCGCCGGAACCTGAAGATCCACGCCCGTTGTGGCGATAGCGTGAGGGTTTCGCAAGATCTTGGCCGTCGCGATGAGCGCGTCGAGATCCTCGGGATGCTCGGCAAAATGCTGCTCGTAGCTTCGGTTGTAGATCGTCGTGATCGCTTCGTCTTGCGCAACAAACGATCCTTCAATGACGTACCCAATCATCCAGACATCTTCCCCATACTTTCGGTCCCACTCTCGCTGCCGGGCCTCTCGCTGCTTGATGCCTCCGGCACGACCTAACCTACGTTCGACGACTCTCCACACCATGCTCTGCTCTATTGCGACGCATGTGCGCACGCCCAGGCTGCATGTCGAGTGCTTCAAAGACAGTTTGCTCGCTGGGTTGTCATGCTCAACCACCGCTCGTTCAATGCTACGCTCGCGAGTATCACACTGATGGACACCGGCAATTCATACGCACATCAAGGCGGCAGCTTTCACGCGAGCTGGGCGGGACTCTCGAAGCGCCCATTTGAGCCAAAGCGATCGCAGCAACCCGCTGCGAAGTCTGCACTGCAAGACTGGCTAGCCCGTGAAAAACTGCTCACCTCTGCGCAAGCTCGCTTAGCGTTGGCGCAAGAGGCTTGGGAGATGTGCGCCTCAGAAGGGCTGATTCCGATTGAGTGGGTGGGCGCTGATCGGCGGTGGGTGCATATTGATTTTTCGCTGGTGAATCGCTTCTATGATCGATCAGTGCAAATCCTCGATCCCAAGGCTATCCGCGTCGTCGAGTATCCGCCCACGATCGGCGCGTGTTATGCAATGGCCTCCGATCCGCAGGGAGTTCTGGCCGCTGAGCAGCTCGGTCGGTTTTTGCTCGACGCGCTCATCCCACTTATTGAGCCTTCGCCTGCACCGTCCATCGTGTGGCGTGTAGATGGGCAGGACCCAGAGTCCGCAGAGGTTCTCTCGGTCTACCCGGCGCCCGAGCAACCATTGTCGTACCCGAAGTTTAACCTTGAGGGCGAGCGCGCTTTTGCAGGCGCATTGGGTGAGCGCGCGCCCGAGGGATGGCCGCTGTACATCGCTCGCATGGCGAAAAACAGCGCGTATTTAGACATTTTGTTGCGCGAACAGGTCACGAGCATGAACATCGACGGAAAAGCCAGACCACCCATCAACGACGTCAACCCACTACATCGCGCAGCCGAGTTATTTGCTATGGGTTATGGAGTCGAGCGATCGATCAGACACTCGCAGCTACGACTGATCGCGGCACCGCTCAAATAGCAGCAAAATTACGGCAACTACAACCCTCTACGCGAGCGAATCTGCGCAGAGAACATGGTGGACTCGCCCGTCCCATCGCTCCAGCGCACGGTGTAGCGGCTGGCCTTCGGTGAGCCGCCTCCGACCTCAACCCCCTACCTCTGGCGCGCGACACTAGTACTGCGCGCCAGAGGTAGGTGGAGATTTTAGCGAGGCATCTGGCCAAAGGGGCGCGGACGACAAGCATCCGCGCAAGTACCTTCGCGAAGCGCTCAGGGCCCCATCGTCATTGGCATTCCTCAGGGGTCGTGCGAGATGCTCGTGCGGTACTACAACGTTCAGTTGATGAATCGTACTTCACCTGCGAATAGGTCCGAGCGACTCCGCTTAAAACTCTCACTTTTGCGACACGCACACAGCATCTCCCACAAACCCTGAGGAATGCCAATGACGATGGGGCCCTGAGCGCTTCGCGAGGGCATCTGCGCGGAGGCTTGTCCTCAGCGCCCCTCGAAAATCTCCCCTTACCTCTGGCGGGCGGTACTAGAAGCCGTCACTCTCCAGCGAAATCAATTCACCACGGTCGTTGGCGTCAGCTTCGCGGTGAGGTGCGCAGCGCATGGAGTGCACGAAACCACGTTTGTTCGACGTCGTTGTGCGTTTCGCAGCAAGCAGCACTGCTGCACATCACAAAGCCACACAACGGCCCTATGCGCTCAATCGCAGCGCGGGCGAATAGAGCTTCTCTCGGTACACACAAATCGATACACTCCCGCGTCCGAAGATATGTCGCATGGACTGAGACTCACTGGAGAATTGCGCGATCTTGCCACGCTGCGAACGGTGGTAGACGTTGCCCCTGCGCTGCTTGACGCGGCTTGGACAGAGATCACGGTCGAGAACAAAACCGACACGGTCATCGTGTGTGCCAAGTTGGACGGTAAAATCGCAGCGATTCTCGCCGCTCGGGGTTGTAGCGTAGTGCGGGTTCGCTCCAACAAAACCGGCGTTACGATCACGGCGATTCCGGCAGAGGCTGGCAACTCGCTCGAGTCCACCGAGACGGTGGGGACCGCGGTTGAGACTTGGACCGCGGCGGTTGGACGAGACGCAGGGACCTTGATTGAAGCGATTCGTCCCGTGCGTGTGCATGGCGACCCCGTGGTGGATGAGGCGGTCTTTTGGGTCTCGGTCGATTCGCCTGGTGCACAAAAGACCATCGAGCGGCTGCTGGCGCTGGGCCGTGACGACATCACCGTCAGCGAGTGGGACGAGCGCGGTGCGCGCACCATGGTCATTCGCGCACAAAATCCGCCAATGTATTTGCTCATGCGATCGCGTGAAGAGCCACAAGAAGGCATTCGCGCTTTTGCCCGTAGCGCAGGGACACTCTGGGTTGAGTGGGGCTATGAGCATCCCTTGACAACGATCGCCTCCCAGGCGCTCTCAAAGGCCAACCGCGCAGCGTTTGTTGATCGCAAAGGGCGCTGGCGCATTGCGCCTAATCCGTGGACTGAGCGGTCCATTTTTGACGCGGTCATCCCGACGATCGCCGCAGAGCGGCTAGAGCTCACTCCCCTCGCGGGCGAGTCGAAATTTCGCATTGATCTGTCGCTTACCTACGCGCCCGAGACGATCCCAGAGTTTTGGCTCCTTGACGCAACGCAGTTCGCCGCGCTTGAGCCCTTTATCGAAGCCTCGACCACCGATGAACTCTCGCGCTTTACCATCGCCAGAATGCAGGGCCCCAACGGAACAAGATACATTCTCCGCGAAATTATCAGGCCAAACTCCACTCGCTTGGGCATTCGTGTCTCGGACATGGTGGGGCTTCGCGGCTGGTCGCGTGCCGCTGCGTCGGACAATTTGTACCTCCCCGTGGGGCGAAGACTCGCGCCCGTGATGCGCCGAGATGAGCTGCGAAAGCTGCTGGGATTGGACAAAGCCCAGGCGGTGGTGGTCGATGAGGACACCGACGGGTTGAAGCTGCACGCGTTGATGGATGTTGAAGAGGTTCCGCTCACGCGATGGGTGGACTACATGGCGACTGAGCGGCGCTATGCGCTCGATCGTATGATGGAGAGCATGGTGTTTGACCTTCCGTTGATCAACGTGGCGCCGAGGCCAAAAGTTGACCGCGAAAAACGGATCAAAGACAAAAACGCGAGCGTTGAGAGCGAGCCTCCACAGCTTCGTAGCGCGATCCGTTCGGCACGCAAAGCGCAGCCAACGCTTGAGTCTCCCGCGCCCGTCGAGATCTCTGAAGACGAGCAGATGCTCCGTGAGCAAGCACGCACGATTGAAGAGGCCATCGCTCAGGGTGGTTGCGAAGACGTCGAGCAGTGGGGCCAGCTCGGAACGCTCAAAATCAAGCTCCGTCACAAAGACGAAGCCGCGCAGTGTCTTGAGGCTGCGGTGTTTCATGACAAGCACGCCAAGCTTGATCCCGCGGTGACTCAATTGCTCTTTGAGACTCGGTCTAAGCTCACCAACACCGAAGGGACGCCAGAAGAGATCCTCGAGCTTAGCGTGCGCAAGATGCTGCTGCCATCCGAAGCGGCGATGCTTGGTGCCGCCACGCTCAATATGATCGCGCGCAATGACCCGAGTCTTGAGATGATGGCGCAGCAGATCGGTCAGCGGTTCGCAGACCCCGTACTCCCCGTCTCACGTCGGCTCGCGTGGAGCGTCCTCGCTCAGCTCTCACGAAGAACTAACGACAAGCTCGGGATGACCCGCTCGAAAGAGAAAGTTCTCGGCGGACTCAACGAGCATGGGCTGCATGAAGTGTTCGATTTGCCAGGGTTTGTGCGTTTTCATCTCGCGCTCGATAGCAACACCGAGGCATCGCAGAGCACGCGCGCAGACCAAGTGGCAGCTCTTGAATCGTTGTGGTCCAAAGCCATCGCCACGCAGCTGAAAGAGCTCGACGCGAACGCGAATTTCGTTCGTTTGCTGTTTGCCGTTGGGTTCGCGCGCATTGGTGCGGGCCCCCGCGCAAGAGAGCTCATCGCTGAGGTCGAGACTGAGCTTCCCGCGTTTGATGCAGGGGCTGCGGCACTGGGAGATCCCAACCCTATCTTGTATAGATTATACATTGCGCGCTTGGCGCACATCGCCACGCAGGGGGCGCCCGAGGCGTGGGAGCGCGAAGTCGAGACCATCATGAACGCAGTTCCAGAAGCGCGACGTAGAGATCGAGCCGAGCTTTTTCGCAAGCGAAGTGACTGGCTGCGTTCGGGTATCGCCACAGAGATTCGGCCCAACTGGCAGCACCGCGCGGTAGAAGCGGTGTTGATCAACGCCGAGGCCACCCCCGTGCTCATCGCAGAGTCGATCGCGAAGGTATTTGAAGCCCCCGCGCTCTTTGATCACGAGCGCACTGACGCGATCGAGCGCTCGCTTCGTGCAGCGCTTCGCAGCGGCAACGAGCAGATCTTGGGCGCTGCGGTGGACGCGTGCGCTTCGAGGCTCGAGGTGATCGCGATTCTCGGACACCGCGCGAGCGCTATTGGTGCGTGCCTTCAAGCCGCCGCCACGCTTGGGGACGCTCAGATGGTCGAGAGGCTCTTGGATCGGATCGTGAGCATCGCGAGTACGCCTGATCAAACGCTGTCTGTTCGTGATTTGCTGCTCGCGGTCACCCCCGGGATCGCGGCGCTTCGAAAGATGGGTGCGGGCGACGCTGCGGCACGCTTGCTTGATGCGCTCACTCCCATTGCCACCAAAGGTTCTCGCGACGCGCTGCGGCTGCGATCTTCGATTGCTGAGGGATTTTTGCAGCTTCGTGACAGCCAACGCGCTGCGGATTTGCTCGACACCACCATCAACGACTCGCTCACCGGGTCGCTGGATTACAACGGGCGCTTCGACGCGATGGCGTCCGCGCTGACCGCGATGAGGCGCTGGCCGGTGGCCGCTCGCGCGCCTCGGTGTGAGAAGATTTTTGATTCGATTGAACTGTTCGGAGACAACTTTACGACGCACCGTTTTTACGCGACGTACAAGCTGCTCGTTCTTGAAAAACTCATTGATGCGGTGACCGATGAAGTCACGCTTCGATCTGACAAAGTGCGCGGTTTTCTCGAAGGAGAAGAACAGATCGTGCGACGCCGAATTTTGGCGGACTGGAGGTCTCTGTGAATTGGACATTGGAAGAACTCGAACCCGAAATTGACGCCATTCGGACTCGTATCAATCAACACCGACGCATGCTCAATGAGTACTTCGTCAACCGCCGCGACGAGATTGATCTCGCGGTGATCTGCAGTGCGGCGCAAGAGCCACTGTTATTTGTCGGGCTTCCGGGTACAGCGAAGAGCGACTTGGTGGTGAAGTTTGTCGAAAGCCTGGGTTTGGGCGAGCACGACTACTTTGAGTACATGCTCACAAAGTTTACCGAGCCGAGCGAAATCCTTGGTCCAATTGACATTGATTTGCTCAAGCAAGGGCGCTTTATGCGGCGCACTCGGGGCAAATTGCCCGAGGCCAAGGTGGCTTTTTTGGATGAGATCTTCAAGAGCAACAGCGCCATTCTCAACACGCTTTTGACCATCGTGAATGAGCGAAAGTACTACCAAGACGGCGAGCCCACGCCCGTTGAGCTGAAGATCTTGTTTGCGGCGACCAACGATATCCCTGAGCAGAGCGAGCTTGACGCGCTCGCAGATAGGTTTGTCATCAAGATCGAGACCAAGCCCGTGAAGGACACACACTTCACCGAGCTCATCGACGCCGGAATCATGAACGAAGTGTACAAAGCCACGGGGCAAAAGCCCTGGGCACGCGGGACCGCGAGCTTCGAGGATTACCTGAAATTTAAGCGCTATATGGACCTGTCGTTTGGCGTTCGTGGCACGGGGCAGGCTGAGCGCGAGGCGTGGTTTCCGTCGGCGGTGTTTGCTGAGATGCGGCGCGTGGTGCGCACGCTTGAGACCGAAGACAAGGTGTTTGTCTCTGATCGCAAGCTGGTGAAGCTGTACAAAGTGCTTCGTACCCGGGCGTTTTTGTTTCACGGCGGCGCGGTCCAGACCCCCGATCTTGTCCTTTTGTCCTACTGCGGAAACCGCCGTCACGAGCTCCCAGCTGTGCAAGAAAAAGTACGCGCTCTACTCGGCTTGGGTAGCGGTTAGCAAATCCCGCAATGGCCCGTGATCTATCGCGTGAACAGCTGCAAAATGCCTTGGTGGCCTGGTCGTACTTTGTCGGCGGCGGTGGAGAATCGCTTAGAGAGAGTATAACTCCTGCGTTGTCGTGGACTGAAGCGCGGTGGGATGCAGGTGATGATTATCTGCCACTGACGCTCGTGCATGACCTGGGGCATCTGCTTTTGCGTGGCCGAGAGTTTCGCTTTGCGAGCGCAAAAAACCTCGCGCGCTGGCCCGAGGATGAGCGCGCACAAAGGATGGCCTATGAAGACCGGGTGATCGGTCGGTGGGCTGTGGATCCCTCAGTCACCGACGCGCACGTCGCCATCGCGGGGATGAACCCCGTGGTGCGCAACACCGCGATCGCGCACGCGGTGGGGCTGGCGCTCAGCGGTCCCCTTCGGGGCAACGACGAGATCGCCACGTGCAATCCAGCCCACCTGCGCGGGTATCAAGAACAGCTCTTAACGTTGATCCCTGAGCAGTTTGAAGAGTGGCTCGACAACGCACCCGAAGAGAAGTGGCGCCTGTGGGCCCGCGAGCAGCTTGAGTTGTGTATTGCCGCCCTGCCGAGTACGAGACTCTTTCGCCCAGAGGACCTGTGGGAGATCGCGAATTTAGAGCGTTTGCCCAGCGATTCTGCGCGGCTCGCGCTTCGTGAGGTCAACACCAACGCATCGAGAGTGGGCACACTCTCACCGACGATCGCGAACAGCATTCGGCGCAAGGCGAAGGAGGTTCCGGTCGATGCTGAAGAGGCAGACCAGTACCCCGCAGGCGGCTTTGACGCCATCTCCACCAAAGGAACCTTCGAAAACCTCGTTCGCTCTGAAGTCGCCTACGTCGGCGAGGGGCAAGAAGACCTCGGGATTGACCTGTTCGACATCCGCTTCGCCGAAGGCGAGCTCCTCTACTACACCCGCGATGAGAGCCCCATGCTCGACGCTCGCCGTGACGTGACGTTTGTGTTTGATCGCCCCGCGGAGCAGCGGTTCAAGGTCCCGTCGCTTCCGTCACAAACCTTGGTTTTATCCCAAGCGTTAGCGTTCGCCGTGCAGGGCGACCTGGTGAAAGTGTTTGGTCCTGCAGGCTCAAAAGCCAAATTTATCTGGATCGCCGGCACGGACGCAGACCGCGAGGCGGCAAAAGAAGAGCATCAACTGCTGTCGTTTTTGCTCGGCTCCGAGGTCGCCCACCGCCGTGCTGAGCTGTCCATTGTGGACAACTGGGATCACATCCCTGAGCACGGACGGATGGTGTTTTCGCCCCGCGCCGAGCAGCAAGACACTCCCCGCGTGTGCTGGATTCGTGTCGGCCAGGAGCTCTGGAAAATCGGCGAGACCGTCTTCGACCTTCGCGAAGAGCTTAGCCCACGCGCGCTGGCAGATCACCTATTGCTCGCGATCGCCAAGGGCGAATCACGGGTGCGCAAGTCAAAGAAGACCGCGAAGAAATAGCTAAATACAGCTAATATTGCTGGCGAATCAAACGTAGAGCAAATATCGTGTTCCCTTGATAATCGCGATGACTTCGACCTTTCCGCCGAGCGCCTTCACATAGCGGCGCAGGGATGAGACGCGGCGGTCATCACGGTTCTCAAAGCCCGAGAGAGCGGCCTGGGTTTGCTCTGTGAGCTTGGCCACTTCGACTTGGGTCTTTTTTGCCTTGGTGCGAAGGTCCGCGAGCGTGATGTGCTCTGATGTCTTGGTAAGCTTGGCCTTCACGCGGACGGGGCGGGTGGAGACGGACTTTTTGGCCTTGGTGGCCTTGGGGGTCTTGGGAGATTTGCTGGATTTGCGCTTGCTGGTTGCCATGTCGAGATTCTTAACCTTTCGAGTTACCACCTCAACATGCCAGCAGAACGAGCCCAAAGTCAACGCGAACTAAGTTATATTAGTATGAGTTCATAGAAATTACCCTGAGAGTGTACAAAACACGGGAAGGTCTCAGACGGGCTAACGGAAGCCCAGACAGGGGAAAACCACTACTAATGACAGGCCTCCAGGGCATATTTCGCAGGGTATATTGCTCGGAGATCATAGAATGACAGGGGCGTTTCGCTCCCACTTCGGGTCGTCAGCAGGTGCCAATCATTTCAACATTGCAAAGTGCCTATGGCTGGTGGCAGCTTTGGCAGATGCCTGAACTGCACCGCTCCGCTTCGATCCCGTGAAACACGTGGGACCTAAGAGTCACTCAGTGATGATGCGCCGGCTCCGCAACCACGGGCGGTGTCACCGTCGTCCCCGCAGGCACCCGCAGCGCTCCATCGTTGTCCGCGTCCACATAAACAAACCCCGCAAACCCAATCGCGCGCGCGTTCGGATACGGCAACACCTCTGGCAGCGGGGTCTCTGCATCGGCCCACGCGGTCACCGTGGCATCCGCGCGCAGTGTAAGCACAACATCTCGCTCAAATCGCAGTCCATCCCGCGCTGGACCGCGCACGGCAAAGCTCTGCACCACCTCATCGTCGCGCCAAATCTCAACCCTCTCTACCGGAACCCAGGCCGCCGCAAACACCTTCACGTGCGCTCGCACCGTGTACTCACGCACTCCCCGCACGGTCCGCGCTGGACGTGACGGATGCACCATCGCCCCAGAGCCCTGACCCTCCACAGTGATCTCTACCAAAGGCCCTGAGCTCACCGTTGTCTGACCGCGGGTCAGCGCTTCAATCACGCGGTCTCCACGCGTTGCGATGGGTTGTGGCGCCGTGCGAACAAACGTCCTGGGATAGCCCGCTTCTTCAAAGAGCAACGTGTGCGAGTCGCTGTTGCCTGTGGCCGTCGGACGGATACCGCGACGGACTACACCGACCATGTCGCGCAGGCCTTCGCGCACTTTTTCTGGTGTTTCGAGCCAGATTCCGTTGAATGCCTCGATAGCGTTAAAGTCATTGGCAAACTCTGCGTCCGCTTGGCCCGTGCGCGCATCAAGGTGTGTGAGATCGAAGTACCCAATGTTGGGCGGCATCCGTGCATGGTTCACTTGAATCACCCTCGCCCCTGCTTGCCGTGCCGCCGCAAAGATCGTCGCGGGCGTTTGCTGAAAGTACAGCGACACAGCATCTTCTGGCGCACCCTCTGGGACCGCTAACGGAAACGCGTTGAAGTGCCCCCACAGCCTTCCGCCCGCCGTCACCTCGTTGCCTGCCATCGTTGCGAGTGACTCAGTGGCCCCTAGCGCGCGCACCGCCGGAGCGAAGTCCGAGATTCGGTTGTGATCCGTTGCGACGCCAAAGTCCACGCCCTCACACAACAGCGAGAGCACCCTGGCCTCAAGCGATACAGTCGAGTCAGGGCTCGGGGCCGAGTGCAGATGAAAGTCACCGCTGGTGTACGCGCTGGT
>JANNCG010000031.1:0-2360 GCA_031386385.1 Myxococcales bacterium | reverse complement strand
GTCGTTGGTCCAGCGGAACTTCGTCGTACGCATCGAAGATCCAATACAACGGAGCGCTCAGGAGCAATTCGTTCTTCAGTGACGTCGTCGTGAGTGTCGCCGGACGCTGTATAACCCCCACGAGTTTGTGCTCCAAGAATTGCCAGAGCCCCTCCATGTCATCCGTGACTGTGTTGCCTGCGGCCCAGCGTAAGTACTCCGGCAACTCGATTCGGAGCGGAACCACACACAGCGGGGCCACAATGCCTTCACGTTTGTTAAGTCCCGTAAGATCTGTTCGCACTTTTGACAGTTGGCTCGCCTGATCGCTGGAAGCAGAAGACGGCAGACTCTCCTCAGTAAGCCATTGCTCTCGGAGGATCTGCGCAATGAGCGTACTGGTCGTGCTCTTGCCCATCCCCGGACCCGCGATCAACACAGTAAGTTTGTGGCCACTAACCGTTGTGTTTGACGTGTGAACTTCGGACTCGCTTGGGCTCTGTGTGAGCCGACCGAACAACGCAAATCTGCCTGAATCGCGATCAGGACAATCGGTCGCTTCAAGCGTGCAGGCCATTTCCGCAAGCGAGGTGGTTTGTGTATCGCCCCCAGCGTCTTTCCACCACGCCTTATTTTCATTTAGAAGGGTCTGTGCAAACCAATGTGCAACGCTTGAGTTGAGCGGGTGCCTGGGTTTCGCGGTCATATTTTGCGACTGCCGTTATGACACAATCCGGCGATGTTCGGGGCGTCAGAGACAACAAAACACGGCATTTCACCGCAGTTCATGCGACACACTCTGCGATAGTCCAACGATGAAGCCCTAGCGAGGCAAATGGGGCTCATGCTACGCTGCTGCGCATGAAGCGCTTAGTGTTGATGATTTTATCATTGGGGTTATCGGTCGCCAGCGTTGTCGCTGCTGACACATGGTGTTCGACCATCTCTCGGCGCGGGTTTCGATCATCGTCCTGCGACGACAGCCAAGAAAGATGCCAAGAAAACGCACGGGATTCTTTCGAACGTGGGTGGAGCACAACGCAATGTCGTGCAGTTAGGCGTGTGGCTTGCTTCAGGTTTGACGGAACCGTTAGCTGCTTCGGAGACATCGGACAGTGTGCACGAGCGCTTGCCTACGAACGGCATAACCGAGAGGAGACCGAGTACACAAGATGCAGATGGTATCCCAACATCGGCACGGCGGAACAATCCCCCATCCATGGGGAAGAGCCGACTGGCCCTAAATTTGACGCCGGTTCGATGGCAGATCCTGCGGTCGTCACGGACGTGCCTTCGACTCCAATCGGCCAACCAATGTACTTCTGTCGACGGAATGGGGAGTGTTTCACCGGATCCTGTCCAGAAAGTGATGCCCGCGCATGCACCTCGCGATTCGAAGCATATTGTTTTGGGGGCACGATGACTCGCCGATGCTTCAGCACCGCTGCAGAGTGTTTAGCCAACCCAACCGCATCGCGATGTACACGGTTCACCGCAAACGGTGCGCAAGAACAAGTTACTCGCGATGCTGGCATCGTCGATATTGATGCATCTCGGTAATGGCAGATCCAAGGCATAGTGCCTAGTGCTGACCTGCCAGCGCGATATCCATCAGCGTCCGCATGAAACTTCGGCTCCACGATTTTCCCTGGCTTAGAATCGCCACGGAGCTGGATGCGCATCCTCATCGCTGCGCAAGATGGCCTGATCCCGAACGACTCGCTCTGCGATCGCCAACGGACAACGTGCGCGCTCACAAAGCTCAGACGCGCTCAGAGTTGGGTCGCCCTCAAGCGCTGCCCACAAGTCCGCACGATGAGTTGGCCCGACGATTAATCGCCAGCGGTACCCTGCATGCATACGCGCGAGCGCCTCGGGCGTTAGGACATCTGCCGCTCTATCTCGCAGCACTCCCGCCGGAACCCTCAGCACGCTCTCCCGAAACCGAACATCCTCGCCGCCGTGCCGTTGAAGCAAAAACTCAGTACCTGTGGGCAACAAATCGACGCGATTGTGAGAGGTAGTCGGCGAAGAACCGTGCAGCGCTCTCCAGCGCGGACCGAGGAGCTTCCATTGCGAGATGGACTGCCACAGAGCACACACCCGTACGGACGCACCCACCAGCAACCGTCGGAGCTGACGGACGTTGACCGCCGAGTGGTGTACTGACAACCACGAAACGAGCACTGCGAGCACCCGAAAATCATCTCCGTCCATCGCAACGCGTGACGCATCGAAGAGGGTCGCTTCAATGTTGGGATTGTGGCTGCGGTGCTTGGTCGCGAAGCGCATTCCAATCCCGACCATGGCCTCTGTGAGAGCGTCCGCTTCGATGGCACGCTCTGCAACCAAGCTATTGATTTTGTGCATCGTGCAACCTC
>JANNCG010000525.1:0-11828 GCA_031386385.1 Myxococcales bacterium | reverse complement strand
ATGGACGACGACGATGAGGGCTGGGACGCAGAAGCCGTTGTGTGTGAGATCCCTGTCCCCGCAGGAAAAGCAGCAAGATCACCCACACTCATACGATGCAGGTCGCCGTCAACCCACGCTTGAATCTCTCCCTCGAGCACAAAAACCAATTCTTCTTCGTTTGGTTCTGCGTGCGGAAAGCTCGTTCGGTGCCCTGACGGCACACCGTCAATGTGCAACCCAATGCGAAGCAGTCCCGCAGCTGTCCGATCGCGCGACCGTGGGCGAGCAGCTCGTTGCTGTCGGGGTACTACAAATGGTTGTTCGCGAAGCCGCGGTAGACATTATTTTTCGACGACGTTCAGACAATTTTGACCGTCTGAAGGCGTGTGCGGTATCGTCGCGCGATGCTTGAGACGCTGCCGGTTGTGGTACACCAAGACTCTCACGTGACCATCTCTTCGTGGCACTCGCTGCTGGTGTATGTGTACTTCGAGCCGATGAAGACCGAGCACATCGCGATCGGGCGGAGGCTGCATCGCGAGCAGTTGAAGCGAGTGGGAAAGCCTTTTCCCGTCGCGTTGTTTTTTCGCACGAATCGCTTGGATACGGGCAACACCGAGGCGATCCGAGACGAGATGGCGATCTTGGTTCGCGAGGCCAGTCACGCCGTTGCGGTATGTACGGTTGTGCTTGAGTCGACGGGCTTTGTAGCCTCGGCTTTGCGCTCGGTCGCGACGGCGATCATGCTCATCGCGCGCCCGGCTTTTCCACTCAAATTTGTGGACGCCGCAGCGGACTGTGCGCCACTGATTTTGCCCGCGATGTCCGATGTGCCAGGGATGAATCTCGCACGCCTCTCTGCTGCATTGACTAAGCTGCGCGATCCCCCTCACTCACGGTGAGAGCGTTCGCACGAGCGACCTACTGCGAGCTAACTAAAACAAATTGAGTCGTGTGGACCACGGCCCAAGTCAGGGCTGTCAGAAGTTCTTACTCGCTCTTCTCAAGCACCACGCAGCTGGTGATTCCGCCCACACCGAGTGACACTTTTACCGCGTGTTTTCCTGTGAACTCTCGCTCAGTTGTCACAAGGTTTGCCGGCGCGCGTTCGCGAATCGCCGGGTGTATTTTTGCGCCTTCAATCCCGGTCGCAAACGCGCGTCCTTGCATCAACGACATCGCGGTCATCGTGAGCTCCCAGCCACCAGCCACACCCATCCCGTGACCAAACTGACCCTTGCGCGCGGTGAACACAGTGCGCTCGCCGGCGAAGTGCTGCGCGTGCATGAGCTCTCTGGCATCACCGGGAGTCCCGCTTGCGTGAAGGTCCCACAGCCCGATGGACTCGGGGGTTGCACCCGCTTGCGCGATCGCCGCAGCGATGGCGCGCCGTGGACCTTCTTCGCTCGGAGTGATCATGTGCTCGGCGTCCGAAGACACACTCGTACCGACAATTCTCGGTCCGATCGCAGAGATTCCGTAGCTTTCGAACAATGACTTGCGACCTATAATCCACACGCAAGCCCCACCTGCAACGTGTGTCCCACGGAGGTCCGTGAATGGGTCATTGCGGGTCCCACACGCAGGGGTTAACCGCGCACGATGAAAAGCCGCCACCACCTCGGGAAGCGGTCTTGGATCGCACGCACCCACAATCGCCGCGTCACAATCGCCCGCGCGAATAGACTCACACGCAAGGGTCACCGAGAGTCCAAAAGCCGCACAGGCACCCGCTGGCGCAAACGCGGGTCCATGCAACCCCAACAGCATGGTTAGCTCCGCCGCCGGCGCGTTTGGAATACTCCACAACAGCTGCGGATCGACCGACTCCCACGGAGGCGTTGGCGTGTGGTACTCGTCCGTGAGCGCTCTCAGTGCACGTTGGCGGGTCGCGATCGCACGCAAGGGACCTCTCGCGATGTCATCGCCCACGGGGGTGGTCTCAATCGCTCGTACACGCGCTTCAAACTGCGCGCGAACATCGGAGTGTTGCGCCCAGTACTCGTTCCACCGAAGCATGGCGTCGTAGCGCTCAAGCGAGTCTACCTCCATTGAGCGATAGTCTTGCGCCACACCGTCACGTTTGCTCACACCCTCTCGAGATTGCTGCAAATACTCACGCAATTGTGTGTTGCGCTCTGGGTGTGCCCAAAACGCATTCCACTCTTGGCCTGCGCGAGTGAGCGCCTCGCGGGCACCAAAAGCTGCGCGCAAATCGGTCAAACCCGTGCCCAAGATCACCCTCACACGCGAGTCGAGCGCAACCAAGGTCTCTTCGAGCCGAGCGTGTGCTGCCAATGCCTCTGCACAAGCGGCGACAGTGTACTTCACGCAGTCGCCTGAGCGAGAGAGCCACTGTGAGGCACGCGCGTCGTTTGCGCGGTTAGAGAGCCACGCTCGCAAGCGCTTCTCATCCAAAAGCGGATCGCCCACGACAAACATCCCTTGCCCCAACGCACCAAGCATGGGCGTGCTCAACGCGCTCTTGCCCGCGGCCACAAGTGTGCGCAACGCGTTCACGTCCGCAGCGCCAGGAGCCACCGCACCCCAGCCAAGAACTACAATAGGGTCACTCGCTGCGTTCATTGAATTGCTTGAACCTGCGAAAGTATATCAGTGCCGAAGACCGGACTTGAACCGGTACATGGGGTTACCATGGCGGATTTTGAATCCGCTGCGTCTGCCATTCCGCCACTTCGGCCAAACACAGAGCATTGAGTCGCTCTGCAAGACTCGCGGGCTTAGTAGTTCGCTGGGTTGAGGCCGAGCTTCTTCGCATAAGCGACAAAGCCCAACTTATCCAGCGTTCGCAGCTCACGGGTCGTCACGCGCAAGTTTACATGGCGCTTCAACTCAGGAACAAAGATCCGCCGCTCTTGCAGATTCGGATTCTGCCATCGCTTGGTCTTGATGTTCGAGTGAGAAACCTTGTTTCCCTTGAGTTTATTGGTACCGGTCAAATCGCTCTTTGCCATGACTAGTTCTGCTTCTTCGGGTTAGGCATTTTGCCTTCGACGTGTTTGAGGGACTTCTTGCACCAAGGGCAAAACTTGTTCAGCTCAAGTTTGTTCGTCATCGTGCGCTTATTTTTGGTCGTGTAATAGTTGTTACGGGCACAAACACTACAAGACATACGGATTTGATCACGCATAGGTCACCTAATTTTCGCTCACACCTCTGGCGTTATGAGCGGGGGGCGGATTGAGCCAGATTTCGTAAAAAGGTCAAGTGAGAAGAGTGTAAAAAAAGATTCTGTTCCCGATTTCGGGAGAGGCGTCTTAACACCGTTGACGCTCTGGTTGTCAAACCTTGTGTAGCTTCAACGCAAACTCCCGCCTGTCCCACTGCCAAGCGCTGTTATAGAAGCTAAGCCCTTAAAGAACCCTCCACATGACCGAGAGCCCCAATAAACCTATTTCGCTCCCCGCCGAGCAGCGGATCTTCGTCAATCGCTCTCTCCGTATGGAAAACATCGAGTGGGTCGGCTTTGACATGGACTACACCCTCGCGATCTACCGCCAAGCCGCCATTGATCAGCTCAGCATCACGGCCACCGCGAAAAAGCTCGTCGAGCGTGGGTACACCCCCGAGCTTGCAGAGGTTCGCTACGATGAAGCCTTCGCGATTCGGGGCCTGCTCATCGATAAACAGCTTGGCAATTTGCTCAAGATGGACCGCTACAAGTACGTGGCGAAGGCTTTTCACGGCTCACGAGAGCTGTCGCGCGAGACGCGAAGAGAGCTCTATGCTTCGCGCAAAATCGATGTCGACCACGAGCGGTTTTACCGAATCGACACTCTGTATGCGCTCCCTGAGGCAGCGCTCTATGCGGGCGCGATCGATTTTTTTGACGCCCGTGGCGAGCAGATCGACTATGCGCGGCTGTTTATCGACATTCGCGAGAGCATTGATGAGGCCCATCGGGATGGGTCTATCGTGGACGTGATCGAGCAGAACCTTCCAAACTTTGTCATTCGTGACGACGCGCTCGCGCTCGCCCTGCATCGCATGCGAAGCGCAGGTAAGAAGCTCTTTTTGCTGACCAACTCGCGTGCTGGCTACACCGAATCGATGATGCACTACCTTCTCGATGGGTCTCTTGCAGAGTACCCGTCGTGGCGGCACTACTTTGATGTGATTATTGCCGACTCAAAGAAACCAAGGTTTTTTACTGAAAAAAGGCCATTTTTTGAGTATCGTGGCAAGGGCGAAGCTTCTACAAGAGCGTCACGGTTTGAGCGCTTCAAGGTGTACGAAGGTGGCAATTTGCAAGAGTTTGAGCGACTCACTGGCGCGCCCGGCGACTCGGTCTTGTACGTGGGCGATCACATCTATGGTGACATCTTGCGATCGAAGAAAGACAGCGCTTGGCGCACCATGATGATTATCCAAGAGATGGATCCTGAGCTGAGAGCGCACGCCAAGAGCGAGGTCGAGTTCGCAGAGGTGGACCAGATCGAGCTTCGGCGCGGGAGGCTGCTGGATGAGCTAAGAGTGCGACAAAATACGCTCAAATCGCTTGAGAGAGATGGCGGGACCGAGAGCGTTGACGGCAGCGAGAGCCCTTGGCGCCAAGAGAAAAAGGCGATCGATCAGATAAGAGCCACATTGCGCGAAGATGATGAGCGCGAGCAGCAGCTCGAGGACACCCGCGCGGAGAGATTTCATCACGCGTGGGGAAGTTTGTTCAAAGAGGGCGTAGAAGTGTCGAGCTTTGGAGACCAAGTTGAGGAGTACGCCTGTCTGTACACAACACGCGCAAGCAATTTGGGCTGCTATTCGCCAACATATTATTTTAGATCTCCGATGGACTACATGCCCCATGAGCGTCGAGGTTAACGCGATGTTCAGTCAGAAAAGGTTCGCGACCGTTGCGTCATTTGTGGTGCTCGGATTTTCTGCCAGTGCGCATGCGCAAATGACCAGCGGTGAGGGCTCGTTCGTCTCGGGGATTTCATCGCAGCGTGTGTATGCGCAGCCTACCGTGCAGCCTCAAGCGCAGACGCAACAGCCGACTCAAGCGCTCGTGTCGCCTTGGGCGCAGCCCGCCCAGCAGGTGCCAACCGGTGTGAACGCGGGGAGAATGATCACGCTTTTTCCAGGTTTTTCTCCCGATCCAACAACGAACACACTGCTGGCTGGTGGGAGCGTACCTGGGGCGCAGTTTGGACCCAACTGCCGAGGCGTCTTTGGTACCGAGCCGCAGAGTATGTGGGTCTCGACATCGCTTCCGGTGTTGCGCGTTATGGCACGGTCCAATACCGTGGTGAGCCTTGCCGTGCGAGCGCCCAATGGAGTGGTCTTTTGCGCCGGCGGAGCCAGCCTCTCTGACGCTGTCCTAGATCTGCGCTCAGTGGTCACCGGAGGCTATCAAGTGTTTGTCGGAACCAGCGGCGGGACGGCCCCGGCGACCCTGGGATTTAGCAAAGATTTGGCATTTTCGTTGCTGAGTCTGTCGTTGCCCCCGACCAACACAATCGCAGTCGCCGAGACCACTGCTCCGATGAATATTACAACCGCCACACCAACAGTTGTGACCGCACAACCCAACGGCGTGAATGTTCCGGTGGGTTGGGTGACCGTCGGCGCAGACAGCTCGGCTCGTGCGCCGATCGCTGGCAGCACAACCCCCAGCACAACCCCAAGCACGTCAACGACGATCCCGACCGCCGCAGGGCTTAACGTGGCGGCGAGCTCTGTTGGTGTTCAGCGCGAGAGCGGCGTTGCGAGAGGTCGCGTTGCGTTGCGGTTTTTGGCGCGTCAGTGTTTGGGCTTCGGCGATCGCCGACCAAGCACGAGCTTTGTGGTTCGTGAGGGCGTCACATGGTTGCGTGCAGCGGTCCACGCAAATCAAGACAGCACGCTCGCGCTTCGTGCTCCCAACGGAGTTGTGATGTGTGCGGACGACGTGTACGGAGTTCATCCGGGGATTGATCTGACCTCTCCCGTCGCCGGTCGCTGGGAGGTCTTTGTCGGAACCTACGCGCCACGAGCCACGGTGCAGTACGAGTTTGCGCTCTCAACGGATCACGGATTTGCTCCGCGCGCGGACTAGGTACTGCGCTTCGAGCTGCAGGATTGCCTGCAAATTTAGCGGCGGATATCTCGGTAGTCTGCGGTCACTTCGATCGTGACGGTGTGATCGATACTTGCATTGGTGCCCGTGCGTGAGCAACGCTCGCGAGCGATCAGCGCGCGGCCCGTGGGAGTGAGCTGGGTGCGCATGGGGGGACGCCAACGGCAGTCTTGGTCGGGAGCAAACAACCAAGGTCCTCGCCAAAGGATCAAATTGGTGCCCTCGTCGTGTGGTGTGGTGACCCAGTGCATCTCGCGCAGCTCGCAGAGCATCACCTCTTTGAGCGACAGGACCTGACCGAGGTCGTTGCGACCGTAGTATCGTGGCCCGAGGTTTTGCTCGCCGCCATCGCTCCAGGCTCGAGCGACACGCCACAGACGTGTTCCGGGGCACTGCGTCCCGAGAAAGTCGCCGGCGTCTTGTGTCACAATCGCCGGATTATTTTCTGTCGGAATCGCGATCACGCTCTGATCTCCCGCGTCCGCATGCAAGCTCGTCACCGCCTCGTGAGGACGCCGGGTCCCTCCGTTGTCGCAGCCCACCAAAGACGAAGCGCACAGAGCTGTCAAGCACAGCGGCAGCCATCTAAACAACGATTCATTGCGGGGATTGATCGGGCGTGGCAAGTTCGCGTTCTTCTTCTACCATGCTCGGATTACTCACACCCACTCCTGATCAATGGATCGACGCCGCCCTGTCCAACCTCGACGCAGTCCTGGTGGATCATTTGCACTGCGAGCTCAAAGCGGCTTCTAACGCCACGGCCCTGGTGGTGCGATACCCCATGTATTCGTCGCTGGTGTTGTCACTCACCAGCTTGGCACAAGAAGAGCTACAGCACGTGCAGCAGGTCCATCACGAGCTGTTGCGTCGCGGGGTTCGTGCGCACCCACCAAACGAAGACGCTTATGCGCTTGCGTTGAGAAAAGCCTCGCAAACTGAGAATTACAAAGGCAAGACCGACAACGGCCCTTTGCTTGATCGCTTGACCATTGGTGCGCTCATTGAGGCTCGCTCGTGTGAGCGATTTTCGATCCTCAAAGAGCACGCGCCTACGGCCGAGCTTCGTGCATGGTATGCCGATTTGTTTGCCTCCGAAGCGCGACACTATCGACTTTTTTCAGCCCTCGCCGAAGAGATCGTGGGGCCCGAAGCTGCGCGTGCTCGGCTCGCGACCCTCGCCGCACGTGAAGCCGAGATCGTTGAGCGGCTGCCGCTTGAACCGCGGATTCACTGAGCGTTTGCTGAACTCTCTGTTGCGATCTTTGCTTGAAAACGGTGGCGAACCCAGTGTTCGAGTTTGAGTCTTGAAGCAGGCTGAGGCGTGTAGATTCCAACTGCGGGTGAGAGAATAAATGCGATGGTGCATACCCATAATGCTTGTAAAAATACAGGGATTCCGAATATTTCCGCGCACATCACTGCCATCGCGATTGGGGTGTTTGCGGCCGCTCCGAAGACCGCGACCATCCCTATGGCGGCGCCCAACATCGGCTCGAGGTGAACCGTTGGTGACAATACCGCGCCGAGCGTCGCGCCGACGAAAAACAGCGGCGTGACCTCGCCTCCGATATACCCCGCGCCGATAGTGACCGCGGTAAAAATGAGCTTGGCCAAGGGCCACCACCACGCCACCGAGTGCGGGTTGTGCAGAGACTGCTCGATGGTCGTTATGCCGAGACCCAAAAATCGATCACCCACGAGCTGCCATCCTGCGATCAATAACAGAGCCCCAATAGCGGGTCTCAGCCACTCGCGGTTTGTGACACGAGTCACTAAACTTTTTATCCCGTGCGTGAGCCACACATAGGCGCGCACGGTGAGCGCGATAATGACCGCAAAAATAGCAAGCTTCGCCCAATCCGAAGGCTCCCCTCCAACGGACGTTATCCGTTGAAAAGCTGAGTGTTGTGCCCCCACGCTGCGCGCGACCCAGTCCGCCACAAAAGCCGCGCAGACCGCAACGATCCCGCGCTTGATGGCTAAACCGCTGGTGCGTGAGAGCTCGATTGCGTAGAGCGCTCCGGCCCAGGGGGTTCCGAACACACTGGCAAATCCTGCGGCGATCCCTGCGGTGAGCAGCAGCTTGTGTGCAGAGTCTGAGAGCTTGAGTCGGTTGCTCAACTCAGCCCCAATCGCAGAGCTCATTTGCACGGCGGTGCCCTCACGGCCTGCACTCGCGCCCACCAAGTGCGTGACTAACGTGCCGAGCAAAACCGCTGGGGCGATCACCCATGAGACCGATCTCGTCGATGGGTCGGCGAGCTCGCTCAGGATCTTGCTCATCGCCCCTTGGGCACGCTTCGCCTTCGTTGCGTAGAGCACGCCTACAACGGTGGCACCCAGCGGAAGCGCCCAGATGACCAATGGATGAGCCTCGCGCCAGAGAGAAACCTTCGCGAGCGACGCGAGAAAAAACGCGCTGGCGAGCCCAGAAGTGACCGCACAAAGGGCGATCGCCGCCGCAAGCAAGAGGGTGTCCGAGATGTGTGTGCGAGGTTTGCTGTTTTCAACCGCAGACGGTGCGCTCGGCGGCTTCACTTTCACTTTGGCATGTTATCACTCGGGCGGCGCAACCTCCAAGGACCTCAGAGCTATGACGACCCCGACTCCTGCTGCAAGTATGACCCCCTCCGCCATTGTTCGCGTTGATGCGATGACCCTCTCGGTTGAGAGTGTGGATCTGGACTCAACTCGGTATGAAATCGTTCCGGAGGGCAGAGTCACCGCTGGGGCAGACTCCACGTTGGTGGTGTTTGCGGCGCACAGTGGACGGTGCAGGTGGATCTTGCGTTTGCAGGGGCAATGCTCACAAGCTTTTGAAGCGCAGCTTGTGATTGAAGGTCGTCGTGTCGGAGGTGTAAGCGCGCCAAAGATGGACGCTCAGACGGGCGATTTTTCGCTCGAACTTTCAACGCCGATCGAAGAGCTTCCGGCACCTAATGCCAAAGGTTTGCATGGTATTTCTCTCGCCATTTCAAACGGTCGTGTCCTTCCGTTAACCCGCGTGAAGATGCTCGCGGTCACCGGTCCTGCGCCAACGCTTCGACTGTTTGAGGTGCTCGATGCGACCGATACGTTTTTGTACGACGCTCCACCGCGAAAGACTGTGGACTTGTCAAATCCTGAAGAAGGCTTTTGGATCGGATCTGGGCGGTTTCAACTGCAGCTTCAGGCTGAGTGGTCACGTATAGCAGGCGGCGAAGGCAGCAACACGTGGAAGCTTGACAGCACTCCGTTGAGCGCGTCACACGACCAGAGCGAGTACGGGGACACCCGCGATGTGCTCTTCGAAGAGATCCCGAAGCGCAAGGTCACACCCGTAGGAGACAACAGTCGGACTGAGTTTTCGCTGCTATTTGACACCAGTCATGGGGGACTCAAAGCGAAGGTGACTGCGGCGGGTTATGATCTCGCGGTACGTTGGACGTCTGAGCACGTGCTTGAGTGCGCCGGCGCTCGCTGTCGGCTTTTGTGGCGCCGAGATTTTTCGCTTCGTGTGCGAGATCCCGCAGCGCTTCTGGGATCGTTTAGGCGCCTGTCCGCGGTGGGTATCGACTTTGGAACCAGCGCCACCGTGGCGGCTTTCACCTCTCGCGGGTACCGCGCGCTCATGCGGCTTGGTGCGCCTAAATCCGAGGCAAATCCGGCTGAAAATCCGACGTTTTTGCTCATTGAAGATCACGAAGCGTTGTTTAAAGTCCTTGCCTCTGTCCACGAGGGTGCGGCTGAGGGCTCGCGTCGGTGTCCGCACTTGGTTGGCTTGGTGCAAGCGTCACACCTCGCGCGGGAGGCCCTTCGTACGGCGCCCAACGCGGTGGTGGGTGAGATTAAGAGCCTCCCTGAACGCGTGATGCAGTTGGATCAATCGCCGCTGCTTCGTGATCGGACCAAGCACGTAGACTTTTTGCTAGACGAACAACGGGTGCGAGCGCTGGTGCGAGCGTATGCATATTTGCTGGGTCGCGCGATCAATCGTCCGGGACAAGAGGTGTATCTGCGCTACTGGCTTACGTGGCCTGCAGAGTTTGACGACCGCGCGCGTGAGCTGCTTGAGCAAGAGCTACGAGCGGGACTTTTGGCCAGCGTTCCTGAGGGAATCGCGGCGTCAGAGGTCGTTGTGCAGATGGCGTCCACAGAGCCCGAGGCCTACGCCGCAGAGGTGTGTCCTGAGCTTGTGAACCACCCCGCGCTTGAGCCCGTACTGAGCAAACATGGCGAGCTGCGGTTTGCAGTCTTTGATTTTGGCGGTGGAACGCTCGACATCGCCTGTGGTCGCTATCGCCCCGCAACAGAGCAAGAGCAAGCACAGTCGGGGGCGAGCGCGGTGGTCGAAGTGCTCCAAGTGGCGGGCGATGATCACCTCGGAGGAGATTATTTAACTAGCGAATTTGCATGGCTTTCTCATCAGCACAGCAGCGTGTTTGCAGAGATGGAGAGCGCGGATATTCCCATGCAGCGCCCCGCAACGATCCCTGAAAACAAGCTCGCGCGCTCTGCGCACTTGTACAAACGCTCGCTCGCAGGACGGCAGAACCAGGTGCGGTTTATTCGTGAGTTAGAGCTTGAGCAGCTGAAGTTTAAGCGCTCGGCAGTGATACCGAAAAAACAGACGGTTCGCGCGGTGAAGATCGATGGCGCCGAGGTCGCGCTGGGTTGTTTTGCGAAGGACAACAGCGTGGTTCGTGACGCGTTGGTGTCGCATTTGGAGAGCCGTATTGAAGAGGGCGCCCGCTTGCTGCTCTCGATGTTGCAGAACATCGCCTGGGGCAGTGAGGGCGATTGGCGTGCGCAGGGAGTGCAGATTCTGCTCGCTGGAAACTCGTCTCGTGGCGAGTTTGTCGCCAGTGCCCTCGGCAAAGTGCTTGGCTACCCCGATCTGAAGGTCTGGCGTCCATCGGATACGCACGCGCCCGAAGGGGTGATTCTTTACGAGACGCCATCGCGCATGGAGCGAGGTGTTGAGGTTCTGGGTGTCACGCCGAAAACAGCGGTCGCGCTGGGTGCCCTCAAGATCGCGAACCGCGAGGTCCACCTGGTGCGCGCGCAGCAAGGGTTTAGCTATTTTGTCGGCGATATGCGTGGGTTTCCGCCGAAATTTATCGCGATTCTTCCGATGGGAACGCTCCCTGCAAATCCGGAGGAGTGGGGTCCTCACTATCTGGACTTTGGTACTTGGGACGCGCAAAAACCCCTTCGTGTGGCGAAAGAATACTCACCGGGTAAGATGTCCTCTAACGACCCTCGCTTGCTCACCATTGCCACTGGGCTGCCCGCAGGGGCGACTGGAAAGCTGTATATTTGCGTGATTTCTCCCACGCGAATCGCTCTTCACCTAGCCGTCGCGGATGGACAAAATCACGTCCGCACCGAGCTCAACCTCGCGCCGTTTTTGTCCTGACCCATCGCGCCCGGACTCGAAAGAGTCGTTGAGCGCTAGCGGATGTCTCGGATGGTCACCGAGTGCGGGGTCGCAGCATCAAGACGTCGGTGTATAGCTTGCGGAGAATGTCCCGTCGTAACCCGAATAGTGGCGAGGGTGACCGAGTGCTGCACAACGACATCCCGTTGTTCGAGCTCAAGGGTCAGTGCGGCATCGACCGCAAGTGTGCTGATCGCTTCGTCAAGGTTTGGCGCCTGTGTGTCGACATCGGTTTGTGAATGAGCAGCTGGTTCGGGCAGTGACGCGCTGTCGACTGTGGATGGTTGCTCTGTGCGCTGAGCTTGTGTGACGGTGACTGCTGGTGTTGGCGCGCGTGTGGCGAACCAC
>JANNCG010001415.1:0-3062 GCA_031386385.1 Myxococcales bacterium | reverse complement strand
CAAGCGCCCCGACGAGGCGTTGGTGTCTGCCAACAGAGCGCTGGCGATTGATCCAAACGATCCCTCAAGTTGGTTTGAGAAGGGGTATGCGTGTGCGGCGTTGGATAACGTTGACGCTGCCCTGCAGGCCTATCGCGAGTCTGTGCGGTTGAGGCCCAAACAACCGGTGGTGTTTGAAAACATCGCGAAGCTGCTGCGTAAGCGCGCAGAGTGGGAAGACGCCGAACGAGAGCTTGTTCGTGGGCTCGCAAACAACGAAGGACACAAGGGGTTGGTCTCGTTGTTGGCCGACACCCGAGAAAACATCGACAAGGCGCGACGGGACAAAGTCGCGGACAAAGACCGGGAAGAGAAAACCCGAATCGAAGAAAAAGCCCGTTTTTTGCGAGAGAAAATGGACGCCGATGCGCAAGCTGCTGCGAGCGCCGCCGTGGCGACCAAGGACGGGCCCGAGCGCTCAAAAGAGGCCGTGGCGCAAGAGGTTCGAACAGCGCTTGAGCGAGAAAAAACCCTCCGCGAACAGCGCTTGCGGCTTGAGCAAGAAGAGGACGAGCTGATCGAGAAGCAAGAGCAGAAGCTCAAAGAGCAACGCGCGCAGGCTGAGGCGATGCGTGCAAAGGCCAGCTCAGAGGTCTCGAGCGACAAGAAGGTCGCCACCCTCGCCACGCGCACAGACTACGTGATCTCGGGTGCGTTTTTTGTGGTCCTTGCGATTGCGGGCGCGATCTTGTGGAGCCGGGGCTGTTAGCGAAAAGCTCGGACGCGTGAAGCGAATGGCTCAGTGAAAGACGTCTTCGAGCGCCAGGCGAGGATCACCTGAGAAATTGCAGACGGTTGGATCGGGACCTAGCTCCCGGTTTTTCGGGACTTAGCTCCCGGTTTGCACAAGCGAGCGCTGCGCTCAGGGGCGACGTGGCAAGCGAGCGAGGCCGATGGGGGCGGCCACTGCGGCGGGTACATCGTTGAGGTTCGAGGGGGGAAGGCCCGCGAACGCCCAGGCGTTAGGCGACCCTCGGCCCAGCACGGCCTCAACTGATCGACGCTCCAGAGAGAGCAAGCCCTCGCCTCTGCGAGTGGGAAGTGTTAGCTGGGGCAGCGCGGCCTGAACACTATCGTCAATGAGTCGATCCACGAGCGTGAGCGGGTTAGGTCCGATTCTTCCGCCCAAGCGAGCTCGTCCACCGAAGTTTTGTCCCCACACTCGCCAGTTGCGGCTGTTGCCGCAGTCCAATCGAGGACTCACCATGAGCCTTTCGCGCTCGTTGCCCAGCCGGTTGAGATTGAAGCTGGGTAGTCGAACAATGCGTCGACCGGCACTCGTTCGAAGGACGACAAATCCCGGTGCGACTAAAAACTGGGCAGCCGAGGGAAAAAGATTTTCACCTTCAAGAAGGGAAAGATCCCGAATCGCGATGAGCTCGCTCCACGAGATCGACAGGATGAGCGTGTAAGACGTGTTCGAGAGAATAAACCGAGGAGGGCTGATCGCCGGTCGCCCGGTAGGATCCAACCACTCGACCGTAAACGTGCGAATCGGCGGGCGTTCTGCCTGCAAAAATCGGGTGGGCCCGGAGAACTCAAGGGGGCACAGCTCCATCGTGAAGGGCGCGTTTGATGGAAAGCGCTCGGTCGCTTCTGTTCGGTTTGAGATTCGCATCGCCAACGCGATACGTGGCTCAGGATCGTCACACGAGCGGTATTGCCACGTCCAATCAGCCAGCTGCCCTGGTTGAGGTGCGGGAGTGCCCTGCACGTTTGGCGGTCGGGCAGTGACCATTAAATTCCCAGCGACGGGTCGGGTGTTCAGCTTGAACCCGAGGCACGCACGCCCAGCGCGATAGGCAATGTTTGTGATGGTGAGTTCACCGAGCGACGGCAACACTCGAGCACCACGGCGAAGACGATCAAGCGGATCTTGCAGCGCGACAAATGGATTGGGGATCGTGATCACCGGAAGCGGAACCCGCGCCACCAGTTCGTTGCGTTCGGCGTCAAAGGCGAAAGCCCCACCAGATTGTGCGGCGATTTGACGTGCGCTCCCGCTCGAGCCCAAATACATATAGAGCAGAGGTACCAAAATCGGCAGCAAGACCAAACTGATTGACACCGCAGCTGGCCCGCCGACCGGTCCAAACCGAAGCATGCTGGCTAAAATGTTACCTACGCAGAGTATCGCCCACGCAAAGTGGACATCATACTGAGCCTGCCCTCGCATCACGAGCATTCCGCGTTCAGCGGTGAGTGACAACACCGGTTGAAGTCCGACGACAAGATCGGTTCGATCCCCAGGAGCCCACGGGGAGCGGCACCCACCATCGATTCGGACGTCGAAACCGGCGCGAAATACCAACTCGTTGGGTGCAACACCACTATAGAGAAGAAAATTTCGGACTTGATTTGTTTCAAGCCGCGACCTTCCCGAAGCTGTGAGCCCCGTCTCGACCGTGGCCTGCACGATCGAAGCAAAGGCATTGGGCAGCGCGCTGAACGCCATCGCATCATCACCCAGGACCTCACGCATGGGTCGATAGGCAATGTTCTCGGTGTTGACATAGTCCGATTGCAGCTCTGCGATGAAGTCGGAGAACTCTGCTCCAACCGGAAGAAACCGAGGCAGGGGCTGAAGGAGGAGCCTAAGAATCACGAGTTGTTGGTCAGGCAGAATGTCCGCTCCACCAAAACTTTTTAGATTCGCCCCCACAATTTGCATACCACCAAGGGCCGCCTCTACCGCGCCAAGGGGCAACTCAATCGTGCGATCCATTTCCACCTGAGCGTTGATCGAAGTGAACGATGCCATGATGAAATCTATGAATCTGAAATCGACGACCAGTCTTGGTTGCCCGTCGGGGCGGGCGACACGGACTCGGATTCCAAATTGGGCAGAAACAGTCACTTGTGGAGGGACCCCTAACGCCAGGTTGCTATTCCTAATTTCATCGGTGGTGCGTATTGTCGCTGCCAAAGTCACACGGACGGGGACCTCCGATGGTCGTACTAGCGCCGAAAACATGCCGCCCCGACCTTGCTCACAGCGGTGTGAAATGTAGCCACCTCAGCGG
>JANNCG010001407.1:0-3333 GCA_031386385.1 Myxococcales bacterium | reverse complement strand
CCAACGCCGCAATCGTGCGTCGATCGTTACTGCTGGAGCGCCAAATTCCCCGCCGCGATCCATGGCTTCACGTACTTGTCGACAAACCAATATGTAAAGTCGTTGGCCAACCCGGATCCGAATTTCGATCCGATGCCGGCGAGCCAGTGGTCGAAACAGTCAAAGGAATCGGTCTCTGAGTATTCGTTGTACTCGCCCTCCTCCGGATTCGCGCTGACGAACTTCCACGCAGACATGACGGACACCACGTTTTGTTTCGAGTCAATCGTCACCGAGATAACGACATGGTCGTCGTTTACGAGACTTCTGACCCGATCAACCTTGCAGATGAGTGTCCAAGACGCTGCACCCACGCTCACCATCGGCCGGAAAACCCGAGCTTCCTCGCCTTCGGAGTTCCAGGGGACGCGCACACAATAGCCGAAGCGCTGCTCATAATGATACTCGCCCTGCGTTGCCTTCAGGACCTTGTCGGTGCTCAGGAGAATGCCCTCTAGCGTCGCGTCGCCATCAAGGATATCGTCCACTGACGCGATGGTCTGGGAGACAAGCTCCGCGACAGGGCTCAGCACCAGGCCCAACGCTCCCCAATCATCAGGCAGCACCGTGTCGAGCCAGTCGCTGAACTGCATCGCCCATTTTCCGATCTCCAGAACCGTCCCGACGGGGCCTGGGACCGGGGGCAACGGAGGAGCTTGATCCGAAAGTATCTGCTCGTTGTCTTCGAACAGTTGCACGATCGACGTATCAGGGTCTATTTCACCAGCCTTCGTGAACACTATGTAGATCTGAAAATACCGAGGCACTCGGTATGTGGCGTCGCCGAAAATAGTCTTCGGAACATAGTCGATCTCCGCGACATATGACGTGACGGTGTAGAATCCGTCCGTCTCTCGCACGACCAGATCACTGACAAAGCAGGAGCCCTCCTGCCCAATCAGGCCCGGGTTCTGAAATTGTTCTACGTAGAAGCGGTTTCCGCCCAGAGTTGAGGGGACAGGGAGGCCAGCTAGGATAAACGGTGCGTCCGTGAAACGACTCACGTCCCAGTATGATGTAATGAGCTGTTGAAACAGTGCTGATAACGCTTGAGGAGCATCCATCTCAGGATGGTATCAAGCACGCTACAAGCGTCAATCACGAAGGCGTTGACCCGACTGCTGTGACATCAACTCTGAGCACTGAATGACCTTCACAATGTCGGGTGATTGGGCTTGCAAAGGCTCAGATGCCGACCAATCCCAACTCGGCCGCTGTCAATACGCTGCCTGGCACAACGCGAGAAAGAATGGCATTGTGACGACCATGAAGGGCATCAAGATCGACACCACGATTGACGAAGCTGTCGTGCACGCGATCCCAGCCCTGCGCCCACTGCTCGGCAGGCATGTGGAGTTCATCGCGCTTGACGCTGCGCCGCCGCGAGGGCACGAGCTGACTGTCGACGAGTTTCTGGCGGCGCGTATCAAGCTGCCGACGGGTGCCAGCCCGGTGTCCCTGGAGGCCATGGAGCGGGCCATCGCCGAGGGAGCGCTCGGACGATGAAGTCCTTCGACACGAACGTCGCCGTTCGCCTGATCGTCGAGGACGAGCCGAAACAGTGCGAGAGGGCGGCGCGAGCTTTCCGGCAAGGCGGTGTGGCGGCGGGCGGACAAATCGCAGCCAAGCGATCGGCGGTGGCGCTGCGGGCTGAGAGTTTCGGCAGCGGGGTTGTGAGGGAGTGAGCCCCCAGCTGGCTCACTCCGCGGTTCGGAGAATACGGGCTGCGGAAGGGCGGAACACCACCCCAGTTCGAGCCATATGCGGTATCATCGGGGAGTAATATGATGTTCGGCGTACCAACAGAGCGAGGGCTTCAACTTGGATGAGCAAGGTGCCCGTATGACTCCGACAATAGCGTTCCTTGAGTCCGTCGAGCAACGTTTCTCCGCCCGATATCCCAGTCAATACAAGGCTCTATGTTTCGCGTCTGACCGTCCGAATCCTTCAATGGCGGCGCTGCTCGCCGGTGGGGTCGAGTTCATCTGTGACCTTAAGAGACTGCAAGCAGTCAATGTTAAGGTCGGCGAAGAGCAATGGGGCGACTACGAGCAGGCGATTGCAGGCCGTCTACATGCAAAAGACGGCGATAAACTATGGGGCGGCATTCTTCCCTTCGCAACCCAGGACGATGACGTGTTTGGTTTTGATGCTGAGCAGTCGCAAAGCGAGAAGGTCTTGGTCTGGTCAGTTCACACGATCGTAGGTGAGTATCCGACGCTCGCCTCGTTCTGCGAAATGGTGGGTGTGGCTATCAATGTGGGTCCTTGAAAACACCAAGACATGCCGAACCAGGCGTTGGAGCAGACTCGCGATAGCGGCCTGCGATAGGGTGTGTGTGTTAGCTGCGACCTGCTCAGCTTGGTCGTTAGGCAGGTGACGTAAGTGAGTGCAGCATGTCCAGCATGTGGTTTTCTCACCGTGTCGGAAGGCTCGTACGGATCGTTCAACATCTGCGAAGTGTGCGGATGGGAAGATGACGACGCCCAGTTGGCCAATCCGGCTTGTGGCGGTGGTGCGAACTATGGGTCATTGATCGAAGCTCAAGCGGCTGCCCTGCGACTCCATCCTCTCAACAAAGTTGAGGTCGGCGGATTTATTCGCGATCGGACCTGGCGACCGCTTCAGCGTGAGGAGATAAACCGCGCTGAGCGTGAACGACGGGAGAAACGCTGGAAGAACACGCCGATCTTAGAGGCTCGAGAGGCGTACTGGCTCAATGGAGCCTAACAAGCCGATGGTGCCGACCGCTCCCGATTCGCCCGATCGTACGGCACTGCACACACTGCGACAGACCGGCAAGTTGGGCTGCCTTGCTGGCGTCGAATGGATAGCATGAGCAACGAGGTCCCTCCGCTCGCGGACACACTGTCGGTCGTTGCCCATACGTCGAAGGGGAGATGGGCCCCAGAAGGCGATGACCGGTGGCTCGTGGACCGCGACCTCGGGCTGCTCTACGTCGCGAACGGCTCGGGCCCTACCGCCGGCGGATACTACGCGCCGTTTGGGCTGGACCCCGGGCTCGATGCGCTTCGTGATGCGTTCGTCCACTCGCCCGATTCGGGGCAAGCACGCCTGCTCGGGGCCGTGGCTGCGGCTCATGCGAAGATGCGGCGGCTGGATGAGGCGTATCAACGGGCTTTTGCAGCCGAGTGTGCCAGATCTCCCAACGATGGTCTCAGGGCCTCGCTCCGTGCTGCAGACGCCGTTCGGCCCCAGCGCTGGCGCGATGTACCCTCCTTCTGCCACTACACAGGATCGATCACCGCATGCAGCCTGCAGACAAACGGCGCC
>JANNCG010001382.1:0-1708 GCA_031386385.1 Myxococcales bacterium | reverse complement strand
CGCCACACGCGTTGTTGCATCGTCCACAGTGACGTCGGTCTGTGGCCACTTCAGCGCACACTCGAAGCCCTCCGTCGGGGATCGGCGGAAGCACCACATCCGTGCTAAATCCCGCATCAACTCCCGCTTCGGGGAGTCCGCCATCGGGCACTGGATCGGGGTCATAGCCCGTCGTGCAAAGCGACAAGTTCGCCGCGCAGCCAATGTCACACTGGCCTCCACGACAAACCAAGCCGCCAGGGCAAGCTCGTCCACAGGCGCCGCAGTTCATCGTATCGCTTGTAAGTGTTACGCACAAACCACCGCACTGCGTCTGTCCCATCGGGCACGTGGGTACGCATCGGCCCATTTCGCAGGCATAAAACCCGTTGCACAGGTTGTCGCACGAGCCACAGTTGTGCCGGTCGGTCTGAAAGTTCACACATACACCGTTGCAAAAGTTCAACGGGGCACACGGATCGACGATCACTGGAGGGACGTCAATTGGCCCCGTGGGCATGTCCGTTCGGACCATCCCATCCACCGGAACCGTTGGAACATCTGTCACAAGCTGCGTTGGGCTACACGCAACAAGAACAAACACAGAAAAAAGACTGATGAATAAACGCTGGTGAAAAGTGGGACTCAAATGAGACCTCCGAACACCAACGCTACCACCTAACTACCCCCTCACAGCCAAATGTTGCACCCCCAACGAGCACGTGCAGGCGAAACGCTTAGGGAGCATCCCAAGTCGCGGGACAACTGACCACACGCTCACCACCCATTGCGGGGGCATAGCTTGGTGCGGCTTCGTACTGTGAGTACCAACGATTGCGCGTTGGCGAGATCGCAACGGTGCAAACATCTCCCGGAACCACCATGGTGATCACCGTCACAGCACCCGTTGAGATGCGCTGGCGAACCAGCCCGTTATTCGCCATGAACACCGCGAACTGCTCGCCGCCCACAAACTCAGCGATGCCCGAATGTGCCCAACTCTCGCAGCCCGTCGCGTTGGTGGGTGCTGTCATTCCAACGAGTCGAGTGACGACGCCCGAGGGCATCGCGATCTGGTACCAAGCGCCACCGGGCAACCCAGTCCAAATGATGATGCGGCCATAGCCAGAATAAAATCCAAGCTGTTGCGACAACAGCGGGATCGGAATCGACAGCGGAATCGCTCGCGCTGGAACAACCGGCACTCCCTGCGCTGTGAGCTCAATCAGCTGAGTCACGTTGCCAGCCATGCCAGAGGTCGGCTCGGTGCCCATCGCGTTGGCGAGAATATACGCGGTGCCCGAGCGGATGTCGGACACCATCCCGTCATGGACGCGGCCGATGGCATTGACTGAGTTAATGGTGTCGTTAGGCAACCACACCGTCGAGCCGTCGCCCGAGTACAACACGGTCGTCCCAGTCGCGACCAAAATACCACGCTGATCACTCGCTCCTCCAGCTTCGACGTCTGGGGACTGCACGCACATTGCCGCGCTCAGCGAAGTGACTCGGAAAGAAGGATCCGGGGTGCACATACCACCTGCGCAAGACAGGCCCATGGCACACACGTTTCCGCATGCGCCACAGTTGGTGCTGTCGCGATCTACGTCGGTGCAGGTACCCATCGCGCCGCAGCGGGTCTGACCCACCAAGCACGGAGTGACACAAGCGCCGTTGTAGCAAAGACGATCTGCAGCACAAGGAGCACCACAACGACCACAGTTCACGT
>JANNCG010001376.1:0-9854 GCA_031386385.1 Myxococcales bacterium | reverse complement strand
CGGTCGCGGCGACGACGGTCGGGGCTTTGGTAGCGACCGCCGTATTGGTCGGCGTCGACCAGCACCAGGGCATCAAGCACCACGCGCGAGGTTTGGGTCACGCACAGCACGGGCGAGATCGCAAAGCTCGTGACCGTCGCTGGCCAAGAACGGGTAGAGCAGTACGGCCGGCTCGCGTTGGGGCCGAATGAGCGACTGGTTGGAGCGGTACGCGGTTTAAGTGATACCCAGGTTGTGGCGATGGTTCGCGATACGACCAATGGCGTGAGCGTTGGAGGCGAGAACCTTAATTCGAGAGCGCCATTTACCGGTCGTGCGCGCTTTTATCTCGTGGATATTGGCTCGCCGATGCGTGAGACGCCCGTTGGATCATTGGGCGTGAGCGTTGTGCCAACGGGTGCCGATGCGTATGTGTGTTGGGGCGCAACAAGTGAGCCGTTGGTTCGTGAAGGGTGGACGCTGGGCGGAAGGCCCGCAACGGTGGTCCCTGCAGATGATGGGCAACCTTGTGCTTTGGTGCTGCGCGATTTGTCCGCCGATGCTCCGAGTTTAGAGAAGGTTGATGCTTATCTGGTGCGTGGTCCGGTGCCGGGCGCAGGCATCGTGTCTGTCGTTGCATCGAACCGCGCGGCGCGGACGTTTGGAGTCCCGAACAAGGACTCGCTTGGATACGAGGGAGGGCTTGTGTGGGAGGAGGATCGTTGGGGACACAACGGGTTTCCGTTGGTGGATACGGTGAACGGACGTGATCAACTCGCGGATCTTCAAGGCGGCGCGTGGTTTTTGCGCCCCAGTCGGACGCAGGCTTTCGCCCGATATGTCGGTGCAACCACCGCAGACTATCCGCTGGATTTGTCCATGCGTCCGGCTCCGGACGTTCGCATCAATGCCAGGCTCGCCAGCGGAGGGATCATCTACCACGTGTTCACTGCGGGCATGTACGGCACCGATCCTGGGGTGTTTTATAAGCTCACTCGCGATGGTGTCACGACACGCTTAGCCGATGGGACCGTGAATCGCACGACGAACATTCTCTTCGATGACGGGACGGCGTGTAGTTGGCAAGTGCAACAACTTTTATGTAATGTACCCGGTGCGATGCCAATTGTGATTGGTACGGGTCCAATGAACATTGGTATTGGTGGCACCCCCGCACTGCTCGAAGACGGGAGCCTGTTACTATACAACCCTCCGGCGCGATTTGATCGCACCACCCGGATGCTCACGCGCTGGGGAACCACGGCCATGGAACAAGTGATTCGCGCGACCGGGGGAGCACTCTGGGGTGTGACGTCGTACAGCGCAGGCCCCGGGCAAATCATGCGAATTACCCCGGCGGGGATGACTCCTGTGCCCATCACTCCGCCCGGCTGGCTTCACGGCGCGGATCTCACTCCGCTCAGGGTATTTCCAGGAAATAGCCTGGTCACGGTGCTCTGGCAGGCGAGCGGCGATCAAACGGGGCCGTTGGTTTCTCGGCATCGGATGTGACCAGATTGAGCGCTGCGCGAAGGCACTTGCGCGGATGTCTTGCCTCAGCGCTCTTTGCGCTCAGTGCTCCCTCAGCGCTCTTTGCGCGCAGAACAAAACCCACGCCGCTCACTCTTCTCTCTTCGCTTGCTGCCCACCCGGGGCAGGGTGTGTCCTATCAGAACGTGACGCCGGCACCGAGGTGAAACTCAAGCACGTACACACTCCCCGGTGTCACGGGCCAAGTTGCCCCTGCAGCCGCGCTCATTGTGGGCATCACCTCCGCACCAAAGACCAACCCATCTCCCTGATGCAAGTGCAGAAAATCTCCCCTCGGAACATCCAGCGGCGGAAACACATTCACCCGAAGACTCATCAACGCCGGCCCCGCACGAAACACATAAAACGCGTTTCCGTTAGCGCCCGTCGTGGCCTCGACATAGTCCGGCGACACCGTTGCTACCCCCACGCGATGCGCGCGCCCAGGCTCGCTCACGTTCGTCCCCATCGGCACTCTCCAACTCTCAAACCCCGCCATCATCGCGCCAGGATCTGGCACCATCATCCCACCGGTAGGCACATCGACTCCCGTGCTGGTATCCTGGCCCATCACGACTGGACTGTCCGTGGCGCTGGCATCCGCACCTGGCATTGGCCCGCCGCAACGCACGGCAGTTAACGCGCACAACAGAGCTCCGAAAAACCGAACGTTGAATCGATGCTGCATAGAGATCACCACTTTCGCGATTATTCTAAACGATTATTGCGTGCAAACGAGCAAGCGGTTGAGAATAATAGTAGAAGTCGCCATAATCCTTCTTGACACCCTGCAATGTGTCTTGTAGAAACCGCGCCCTTCTGACGGGAGTTTGCTCCTGCACAGAAAACACCCTTTCACGGTGGCCGCGGAGCGTTCTTAGACGCACCGGACGCATCGGTGATCCATCGGTGACTTCTCTCGAAGTTTGCATGACAAGTGCGAAGTTGAGCAGAGAGTTCGAGACGGAGAGCTGAGTGCCTCACACAACGGCAACCCTTCTATCGACCCTGCACTAAACACTTCGAGAACTACCGAGCAACACGATGGCCATTGAAAGCAAAGCCGCTCTCCGTTTCGCGAGAATCGCCCCCCGAAAAGCGCGCGTGATTGTGAACCTCGTTCGCGGAAAAAACGTTGCGCAAGCACTGGACGAGCTGAGTTTCACCACCAAGTCCGGCGCCCCGATCGTTAAGAAACTGATCGAGTCTGCGATGAGCAACGCAAAGCAAGCTGACTCGTCCGTGGACGTAGATCGCTTGTACGTGACGACCGCAACCGTGGACAAAGGACCAAACCGCAACATGCGTCGTTGGCGTCCACGGGCTCAGGGTCGTGCAACACCGATCGTGAAGGGCATTAGCCACATTGAACTTTGTTTGACCGATGTGGCCCCCAAGCCCTCCGGCCGACGACTGTTCGTTGAGAAGCGACAGGCCGAGCGCAAGGCAAAGAAGGCAGCTGCAAAGCCCGCCGAAGCCCCAGCGAAGTCTGAGTAATAATTAAGAGAACCAGAAGAGAACAAAGAGTACAACGATGGGTCAGAAAGTACATCCATACGGATTCCGCCTCGGCGTCATCAAGACATGGAACTCGAAGTGGTTCGAGACAAAGAATTACGCTCTGTGGTTGCATGAAGACCTCACGCTGAAGCGCGTGCTCAAAGAGCATCTCGCCAACGCAGGTATCGCCTCGATCGAGATCGAGCGCGCTGCTTCGAAGGTCAAGATTGTCATCTACACAGCCCGTCCAGGCATTGTGATTGGCAAAGGCGGCAAAGGCGTCGATGAGCTCAAGAAGGGCAACGACAAAAAAGGCAAAGAGCACTTTGCTGGCCTGGTGAAGTACACCAACGCAGCTCCCGATGACATCGTCATTGACGTGCAAGAGATCCGCAAGCCAGACACCAACGCACAGCTCGTTGCAGAGACAATCTGCACGCAGCTCGAGCGCCGTGTGGCTTTTCGTCGCGCAATGAAGAAGGCCGTCGGAGCCGCTATGAAGCTTGGCGCAAAGGGTATTCGTATCCGTTGTGCTGGCCGCTTGGGCGGATCAGAGATGGCTCGCGTTGAAGTGTATCGCGAAGGACGAGTTCCGCTGCATACACTGCGCGCAGACATCGAGTTCGGGACTGCAGAAGCTCACACCACGTACGGAGCAATCGGTGCAAAAGTGTGGATCTTCAAGCAAGAAGTTCTCCCAGGCAAGAAGCGCCGCCCAGGGCAACCGCCACAGCGCGCCTAAGTTTAGATTTTCAAGAGTATTAGTAGGTCAATCCAATGCTTTCACCAAAAAGAACGAAGTTTCGCAAGTCGATGAAGGGCAACCTTCGTGGTATTGCTTACGTCGGGTCCGATGTTTCGTTTGGCGATTATGCCCTGCAAGTCATCGAGGGTGGCACCGTCACCTCCCGCCAGATTGAAGCTGCACGTATGGCGATTCAACGCCACGTGAAGCGCGCTGGCAAATTGTGGATCCGCGTGTTTCCAGACAAGCCCATCACAAAGAAGCCTCTCGAAACCCGCATGGGTCACGGAAAAGGCGCTGTTGAAGAGTGGGTTGCCGTAGTTCAACCGGGCAGAGTCATGTACGAGCTCGGTGGTCTTCCTGAAGACTTGGCACGCGAAGCGTTTCGGTTGGCAGCTCACAAGCTCCCCATCACCGTGCGTTTTCTTACTCGAGGTATTGAGTCTCTGTAAGCAGAGATAGGACTAAGACCATGGCGAAAGAACAACCCGCATCCACTCTGCGCAGCAAGACCGACGCAGAACTCGTTGAGACTCTCAAAGCCACGCACAGCGCGCTTTTGACCGTTCGATTTGAGAACTACACAAACAAGCTCAACGACACCGCGAGAATCGGTCGTCTGCGCCGCGAGATTGCACAGATTAAGACTGTGCAAACCGAGCGAAGCAAAGCAAAAGCCGCAACACCTGCTGCGGTAAAGAGCGAGGCTTAATCGATGGAAACCAAGAAGAATGAACGTCCAGCGGACGGATTCGGTGGCAAGCGTGTCCTTCAAGGCCGCGTGAAGAGTGCGAAGATGATGAAGACCGTTGTGGTCGAAGTTGTCCGCGCTGTTCGTCACCCCGTATACGGTAAGTTTGTCCGTGTTCGTAAGCGTTACAAAGCGCATGACGAAAAAGGCGAGTATCGCGCCGGCGACGTCGTTGAGATTCGTGAGCATGCCCCGATTTCGAAGGACAAGCATTTTGTAGTCATCCGTTTGGTTGAGCGTCCAGCTGAGACCTAAAGGAAGAGCACCCCAATGATTCAGATGAGAACAATTCTCGAGGTCGCCGACAATTCCGGTGCTCGTCGAGTGCAATGCATCAAGGTTCTTGGTGGCTCGCGTCGTAAGTATGCGGGTCTCGGAGATGTGATCGTTGTGGCTGTCAAAGAAGCCATGCCGAATCAAAAAGTCAAAAAAGGACAGACCGCTCGTGCAGTGGTTGTTCGTACAAGACGTGAATATTTGCGACCCGATGGATCGTACGTGAAGTTTGACGAAAACAGCGCAGTGTTGATTGACAAAGAAGGCACCCCAATCGGGACGCGCATCTTTGGACCAGTCGCACGCGAGCTGCGTGGCAAAAACTTCATGAAGATCATCTCGCTCGCTCCGGAGGTGATCTAAGTCATGACACTTGCACGTATTCGAACAGGAGAGACCGTCGTTGTTATCTCCGGCAAAGACAAAGGCAAAACTGGCGAAGTTTTGCGCGTATGGGCTGAGACCGACAAGGTCCTCGTCAAGGGGTTGAACCTTGTGAAGCGCCACACACGCCCAACCCAAACTTCCGAAGGTGGAATCATCGAGCGCGAGGCCCCATTGCACGCGTCGAAGGTGATGCCACTCGATCCAGAAACAAACAAAGGTACTCGCATCAAAACTCGTGTTGAGAGTGACGGTTCAAAGACTCGCGTAGCAGTGAAGTCTGGCAAAGCCCTCACAGAACCCAAGCGCGAACGCGAAGCGGCTTCAACCTGAGACGATCCGAACTTTTAAGCGAGAGCTACGATGGCTGACAACGACAAAAAAGAAAAACCCAAAGGCGCTGGCGCAAAACCCGCTGGAGCAAAACCCCCCGGAGCAAAACCTGCTGGCGGCGGTGGTGGAGCTGGTGCAGGCGACAAGAAGCCTAAGCGCAAAGCTGGCGGAAAGGTCGAGCTGGCTAAACCAGTCACGACCACTCCACAAGACCGTGTCGAACCCCGCATGAAGAAGCGCTACGCAGAAGATGCAATCCCAGCATTGATGCGGCAGTTCAACTACAAAAACAAGATGCAGGTTCCGCGGATCAAGAAGATCACCGTGAACATGGGTCTTGGCGAAGCGACGCAAAACGGCAAAATGATCGAGACCGGAATGGTCGAAGTCACTGCGCTCACCGCGCAGAAGCCCGTGGTGACTCGCGCTCGAAAGAGCATCGCGACCTTCAAGCTGCGCGCTGGTGAAGCGATCGGCGTGATGGTGACCTTGCGTCGCGATCGCATGTGGGAGTTCTTGGACCGTCTTATCGGTTTCGCGCTCCCACGCGTAAGAGATTTCAAGGGCGTTAGCCCCAAGGCCTTTGATGGCCAGGGCAACTACACGCTCGGACTCAAAGAGCAGATTATCTTCCCCGAAATTGACTACGATAAAGTCGACAAGGTGAAGGGACTCAATATCTCTATTGTTACCACGGCGACTAATGACGAAGAAGGCCGTGCTTTGTTGCAACATCTTGGAATGCCGTTTCGGCAGTAGCTCAAGGGAGACCCACTGTGGCCCGTGCATGTAGTTTTGCAAAATTGAATGATCCGCCCAAGTTCGCAGTCCGCCATCGCAATCGATGTCGTCGTTGTGGACGTGCGCGGAGTTACTACCGCAAGTTTGAGTTGTGCCGTTTGTGTCTGCGTGAGCTCGCTTTGAAAGGCGATCTTCCTGGCGTGATCAAGGCAAGTTGGTAGGAGCGGAGAAGACCCTATGATGACCGATCCCGTAGCAGATCTGTTGACCCGCATTCGCAACGCCACAATGGCGCGCCATGATCGAGTGCTGATCCCAGCCTCGAAAATGAAGCGCACCATTGCCGACGTTCTGAAGAGCGAAGGTTTTGTTGCAGAAGTGAGCAACGAAACACAAGACGATGGTCGTGAGCTGCTTGCGATCACTCTTAAGTATGGTCGCGACAAGCTTCCAGCGATTGAGGGTGTTGAGCGCGTCTCAACGCCTGGTCGTCGGGTGTATGTCCGAGCACAGGACATTCCGAAGGTAAAATTTGGCCTTGGAATCGCTGTGCTCTCAACCTCTCGTGGAGTGATGAGTGACCGTCAAGCGCGCAAAGTCGGCGTTGGTGGCGAACTACTCTGTCACGTTTGGTAGGAGTTAAATCAGATGTCCAGAATTGGTAAGCGACCGATCGAAGTGCCCAAAGGCGTCACCATCACTGCAAAGGATGGAGTCGTTGAGGTCAAGGGTCCCAAAGCTACAATGAGCCGTCCGTTTTCTTCGTTGCTCACGCTCGAAGTCAAAGGCACTGAGCTGCTCGTGAAGGTTAAGGGCGATGTGGCAGCGACGGAGGCGAGCCGTCTTCACGGTTCAGCCCGCGCACACATCGCGAACATGATTGTTGGCGTGTCCAAAGGGTATAACATTAAGTTGTTATTACTCGGAACCGGTTACAAGGTAGAGCAGAAGGGTCAAGTGTTGCACTTGTCCTTGGGCCTGTCGCACCCGGTGACGTACACGCTTCCAACCGAAGTGAAGGTCAAAGAGATCGCTGCGAAGGGTCAAGTGATTGTGTCGGGCAAGCCCGAGACAGGCTTCACCATCGAGCTCGAGAGCTTTGACAAGGATGCGCTGGGTCAAACCGTCGCGAAGATTCAGTCCTATCGTCCACCGGAGCCCTACAAAGGCAAAGGCGTGAATATTGAAGGTCGAAAGATCATCCGTAAGGCCGGCAAAGCTGGCAAAGCCGGAGCTAAGGGCAAGTAGTCCACAGGACTGCATTGAAGGCGAGTTGAGCGATGACACAGCAAAACAAAATTCAAGAGCGCCGAGCGCGCAGAGTAGCCCGAACCCGCGCAGGTCTTCACGGAACTGCCGAGCGTCCACGTTTGAGCGTCTACCGCTCATCCATTCACATTTATGCGCAGATTATTGATGACGATGCAGGCAAGACCCTCGCCGTTGTCAGCACACTGAGCAAGGATGTGCGCGGCACGGTAGGCGATGCAAAGAAGACCGACGCAGCGAAGAAGGTTGGTCAGGCCCTTGCAAAAGTGTGCCTCGACAAAGGGATTAAAAAGGTTGTCTTTGATCGTGGCGGTTACCAGTATCACGGGCGCGTAAGTGCGCTCGCTGAAGCTGCTCGCGAAGCGGGACTTGATTTCTAAGAGATTGGTAAGCGGAGAAACACCATGTCGATGGCTGGCAACGAAGGCGAGCAGAACGAACTCAAAGAGCGCGTTGTGCATATCAACCGTGTAGCAAAAGTAGTGAAAGGCGGCCGTCGCTTTTCATTCAGTGCGCTGGTTGTGGTTGGTGATAGCAACGGTCGTGTTGGGTTTGGATTGGGTAAGGCCAACGAGGTTCCTGAAGCAATTCGCAAGGGAAACGAACAAGCACGAAAAAACCTGTTCACCGTTCCGTTGGTTGGAAAGACCATTCCGCATGACGTGTCAGGTCGCTTTGGCGCAGGCCACGTGATGCTGCGACCTGCTAGCGCAGGTACCGGCGTAATCGCCGGCGGCGCTGTCCGTGCAGTGGTTGAGAGCGCTGGAATTGCGGACATCCTGAGCAAGAGCTTTGGTTCACGCAACCCACACAACGCAGTCAAAGCAACGATTGACGCCCTCCGTCAGCTTCGCAGCATCGCAATGACTGCTCAGAAGCGCGACATGAGTGCTGAAGATCTGCAAGGTTGAAGGATAAAGATTCGTCATGGCAATCAAACCCAAACTGAAAGTCACGCAAGTGCGCGGTTTCGCCGGGAAGACGGCACACCTGGTCAAGGTTCTTAAGGGCCTTGGGCTTCGTGGTCCGCACTCAGAAGTGATCGTCGCAAACACCCCCGATTTTCGCGGGATGGTGAAAAAAGTCCTGCATCTAGTCAAAGTCGAGGAATGTGATGCCTAACTATCTTAGCAATCTCCGTGCGCCAAAGGGCTCCAACGCAAAGCGCATCCGTCGTGGTCGTGGCTTGGGTTCGGGTCTTGGTAAGACCGCAGGCAAAGGCCAAAAGGGTCAAAAAGCACGCCATCCAGGCAATTTTGGCAAGCTCGCTTTTCAGGGCGGTCAGACCCCCATTCAACGTCGTTTGCCAAAGCGTGGCTTTCGTCGTCCATTCGTTGAAGCAATCGCTGCGGTCAACGTGGACGTGCTTGAGCTCGCGTTTGATAACGGTGCAACGGTGGATTTGACGGCGCTGATCGAGGCTGGCTTGGTCAAGGGCAAGTTTCGCAAGGTCAAGATCCTCGGTGATGGTGAGTTGGTTAAGAAACTCACGGTCAAAGTGCACGCGGTGAGCGCAGGCGCAAAAGCGAAGATCGAAAAAGCTGGCGGAACGGTCGAGTTGGCGCAAGCCGAGGAAGCAAAGGCACCAGCGGCGGGTTAATCCCGAAAAAGTTCCGGTTCGTGATTGTGCAAAGACAAACGGGTCGCATGCTTGTAGAAAGTTACCGCCTGACAGACAGCTAAGATTGTCTGCAGTGTAGGAACAAAGAGCATAGCGACTTTTTGCGTTCTCATCCCCGGGTCGCTGTTTACCTCCCAGTAGCAAAGAAAGATCTGCGTCATGGCTGTTGCATCGGTTCTCGCCAACATCGTGAAGATTCCCGACCTTCGTCGTCGAATCCTTTTCACTTTGGGAATGGTCGCGATTTATCGCCTTGGAGTGTTTGTGTCCGTTCCGGGCGCGAACGTGAAGGTTATTCGCGAGGTGGTGGGTGGCCAGGGTGGCGACGGCTCTTTGCTGGGTCTGTTCAATCTTTTTAGCGGAGGAGCGCTCGAGCAAGCCTCGATCTTCGCGCTTGGGATCACTCCCTACGTCAGCGCCTCCATCGTTATCCAGTTGTTGTCCTCGATTTTCAAGCCGCTCGAAGAGCTGCGAAAAGAGGGCGAGCTGGGCCAACGAAAGATCAACCAGTACACGCGCTACGGCGCTGTCGGACTGGCTCTCTTTCAAGGATTTTATACCTCCATCTTTTTGGAGGGTCTGAAGAACGGCGACGGGATCCCAGCAGTGGGCGATCCCGGCTGGCCATTTAGGTTGATCACCATCCTCACGCTGATGACCGGCACCGCATTTATCATGTGGATCGGTGAGCAGATCACCGAGCGCGGGATTGGCAACGGTATTTC
>JANNCG010001369.1:0-9113 GCA_031386385.1 Myxococcales bacterium | reverse complement strand
GCCGGGGCGCCGGGGGCGGCGTGACCCACACGACCCAAGACAATCAACGGGGCCAACGCAACGATCTCGTCCCAGCCAAACCACTTGTGCGCTTCGTTTAAAATGTCGCTCCCCACCACGAGCCTGAGCTGCTCGTCGGGCTGCTGTTGCTGAAGCGCGCGAAGGGTCACAAGCGTGCGGGACTCACCGCCAAGGTTACGCTCAAGGGTTGAGATTTCTGTGCGGGCAAAATCACGAAACGCGAGCTCACACATCGCGTGACGATGCGTAAAATTCACGAGCGATTTGCCGAATGGATGATCAAACGTGGGGATCACCAGCACGCGATCAATCGGCTGAGTCGTAAGCACGTAGGCCACGGCCAAAACGTGCGAGACGTGGGGTGGATTGAAGCTCCCGCCAAACACCGCGGTGGTGCCCATCGGTTACGCTCCTTGGAGTCCCATTTTTGCCGCGCGGCCGAGGGTGATCCGGTGCTCAAGCTTCACCGTGCCATCGCCGTTGTACACAGCACATCGGAGCGACTCACCGTCATACTCGATAAAGCCCATCGACGGAGCGCCGCCCATCCCGATCCAACCGGGGGTCAAAAACACGCGTGGGCCGATGGCACGCAGCTGCGGTTCACGAGCGTTTCCCCACACAATCGCGGTTGCGTTAGCCACGTCGTCTTCGTCGAGCACACCCTTGTCAAACACCATGAGCACCACACGATCGTCGAGCATCTCAACGGCGCGCGATGGGGGGGCGGGAAGCGCGGCAAGGTCGCTGAGCCTCCGTGCCTTTTTATCCCTCGCGACCAAATCGAGCAGGGCCTGCGGCGGTGCATCTGGGGCAAGCAGCACCGCTTCGTCTAAAAACGCATTTTCGTCCGTGGGTGCGCCAAGCTTGGACGGCCACCCGGCGATCGCGCGGTCTAGGGCGTCGTCGGCCCCAAGATAGATCACGCGGTTTGCACCAAGCTCAAAGAGCAGTAGCTCTGCGGGAGCCCGAAGCGCCGTGGCATCCCCGCGACAGGGGCCAATAAAGCCTAACTTAGCAGTCATCACGTTTGAGCCAGTGAGCGTACCGTGAACGGGGATGAATGCACAGCGCCATTGAGTAGTGGCCATCGCGAAGCGAGTTGCGGTACTCAAAGCCCATCGCCCTATGACCCACAAACTCACCGTTATCATCCTGGCCGCCGGCCAGGGGACCCGCATGAAGTCCGCCCTCCCCAAGGTTTTGCACCCCGTCGCGGGAGCCCCCATGTTGGCCTACGCCATCGACGCCGCGCTGTCGCTCAACCCCGAGCGCGTGGTGGTGGTGGTGGGCCACGGACGTGAGCAAGTTGAAGCGATGGTTCACTCGCGCTTCACCGACCGAGTCGTGTTTGCGGTGCAAGAGCATCAGCGGGGGACTGCGGACGCTGTGCGTTGTGCGCTGCCGTTGGTCACCGACGCAAGCACCGACGTGTTGATCACCTACGGCGACTGTCCGCTTGTTTCGGGTGCATTTTTGCAGAGCCTCGTGAGCGCCCGCCAGACACAAGACGGAGCAATGCTCTCGGTGGCGACGGCTAGGATAGACGACCCCACGGGCTACGGACGCATGATCCATGACTCAAATGGGCGGGTTGTCGCGATCCGCGAGCACAAAGACTGCAGCGAGCAAGAGCGTGAAATCCAAGTCATCAACGCGGGGATGTACTCTCTTGATCGCGCGTTTTTGGACACCAAGATCAACAACATCTCGACCAACAACCAGCAGGGCGAGTTTTATCTCACGGACCTGGTGGACCTCGCGGCCAAGAGCCACTCATCGGGGGTGGCGGAGGTTCGAGGGAGCGCGACTTTGCTGCAGGGCGTGAACGATCGCGCAGACCTCGCTGTCGTTGAGGGCATTATGCTTGAGCAGCTCGCCAACCGCTGGCGCCGGGCCGGAAACTCTATCGCAAACGGCGCACGGATTGAGCGCGACGTGGTGCTCGCAGAGAACATCACCGTTGGGATGGGTGCAGTGTTGCGTGGTAAAACACAGATCGATCGCGATGTCGTGGTGGACGTGGGGTGTGTGCTTGAGGACGCGAGCATCGGAGCCAACGTGTTGCTCAAGCCGTACACGATGGTCACCAAGAGTCGAGTCGAGCGAGGCGCGCAGTTAGGTCCGTTTGCGCATGTCCGACCCGACAGCGTGGTGGGCGAAGGGGCGCACGTGGGAAATTTTGTCGAACTCAAAAAGACCGTGATGCACAAAGGCGCGAAGGCAAATCACCTCGCGTACCTTGGTGACGGGATTATCGGAGAGGGCGCCAACGTCGGGGCGGGGACAATTTTTTGCAATTATGATGGCGTGAACAAGCACACCACAAGGATTGAGAAGGGTGCGTTTATTGGGTCGAACAGCTCCCTGGTGGCGCCCGTGACGGTGGGCGAAGGGGCGTATGTGGGGAGCGGGAGCGTGGTGACGCAGGATGTTCCCAAGGATGCGCTGGCGATCGGGAGATCACGGCAGGTGAACAAAGAGGGCCGCGCGGCGATGGTGCGTGCGCTCAATCAGGCGAAGAAGAAGGCGTAAGCGCGCAGACGCCCTAACTAACGCCTGCGCACGTATTGCAGGGTGTAGCGAATGGGGACGGACAACTGTGGCGCGGTGATCTCGACGTGCACCGTGAGTCTCGCTCCATCAACGGACGGAACAAAGCGGGTGACGCGGCGGCCAGAGTCGTTCCAGCACTGTTGGATGAGCGCGTCTTGGCTCAGGCGGTGCGTGAGATTGTTGCGTTCGTTGTCGAGGCCCCGAACCGATGACAGGGTCCCATCCTCGCGCGCTCGGGCGTTGACGGGTGGAGATATCACTTGGATTTCTCCAGACAAAAACGTGATGACGATGGAGCTAAAGAGCGGGTTGCCGGCGTGAATCCGGTTGCGTGCCAAGGGCTGGATGAGAAAAAAGAGCGGGGCCACCGAGCGGTCGACCCCACCGTTGATCGCCTGCTGGTTAGCAACGCTCGGCGCGGGAACAAACGTCCCGCTCAACCGCGCGCGCAGCAGAGCCTCGGGTGAAGGCGCCGCGACCACAGGTACCTGCGGTACTGCCGCTGGAACCGCTGCGTCTGCGGGGCGCACTTGCGCCCTTGCGTTCTGCGAGAACACCGACAGCGTGCCTGAAAGGACGACTGCGTGCCAACGACGGGTCCATCCATTCGCTGGACGAAGCATTTTCAACTCTGACATCTTTGGCTCTCTTGCCGACACATATCGCTCATAGTGTACAAACTTTAAGCTGTAAAGGACGACTATGGTTGTGCGGGAGACATCATGAAATTGCCTCCGGTATAAATGCCGACCTTGCGCCCGCCTTCGGTTCCAGCGAGTCCACAGTTGCCCTGCGTAGCGTACACATCGCCGCTAAAGTCCGTGTACATGCAGTAGTTTTGCGCCCGGCTGTGTAGCCGCATCGGAAACTGCATGTCAAACCCGCCTTGATCGTAGAGCTCGCCGGTCCATTGCTGGTCTGCAGCTGCCATGTTGCACGCTGCGAGTCCGATGGCTCCGACCCAGTTTGAAGCAACGATACATTGCATGGACTGCACGTTGCGAAACACCCGTCGGCCCATGCCCGCATCAATGACCTGCCACTGTTGATTTGTCATCGCGGGATCGCAACTTGCCGTTGATCGCACGTCTCCACCGTTGTCGAACAAGCACCGGCCGTTGCGAAACTTGATGAGCGAAAACGCGGGCGTTCCCATCGGGGTGGGGTCACACGCATCGCCGAGTCCATCCATGTCGCTGTCGGTTTGCGTAGGGTTAGCTGCCATGGGGCAGTTGTCGCGCGCATCAACGATCCCGTCACGGTCCGTGTCCACATCCATCATCATGTCGCATGCATCGCCAATCCCGTCGTGATCGCTGTCCTCTTGCATGGGGTTTGCAACCATCGGACAATTATCCCCCGCGTCTGGAATCCCATCACGGTCAGCGTCCTCCATGTTGTTCATCATGTCGCACGCATCACCAAGGTTGTCGAAGTCCGCGTTCGCTTGGTTTGGGTTCGCTACATCGGGGCAGTTGTCGAAGGGGTCAAACACACCATCCCCGTCGCGATCGGTGAGGGGCGGAGGCGAAGTGGGGCATCCGCCAGCCTCACAGGACCAATCAGGATAAACAAAATTCACCAGCAAATTTCCTGGAGCGCACATCTCTTGTTCAATCGGGTCCGTCGAGCACGCGACAGAGATATAGCTCCCACCCGCTCGGCTTGCACCGCGAATTTGCACATGCGAAACGACATTGCCCGCAAAGGATCCGGTGAGCATCACCATGCCCGTCTCAGCACCATCGCCGCTGAAGTTAGTGTCCTGCACAAACTGCCCATTCGCGACGAGCGTGATGTCAATCATCCGAGTGGCCATGGGGTTCATGTTGCCGGGGTCGCGCATGTAGTCGTGCGTCGCTACGGTCACCGTATTGCTGCAATCGTGGTAGTCAAACGTGCTGATTGCGCGCAGTCCGCTGAGCCGAACGGTCCAGTCAATCGTGCCACCACCCTCACACATCCCATGCCATGAGCCGGCACCGCCGGGGTTGCGACAGCCGTTGAGGCTGCACTGCAGCTCGTCCTTCCACGAGATAAATGCCCGCGCGAGCAGCCCGTTGTTCCACGGCAAAGGGGCATCGCCGCGGGGAGTGGGGTCGCAGACGTTTCCGATTCCGTCACGGTCGTCGTCGGCTTGGTTGACGTTCCACACCATGGGACAGTTGTCCATACTGTCTGGACGACCATCTCGGTCTGCATCGGGCGCACCCATCACTTCGCACGCATCTCCGATCATGTTGCGGTTGGTGTCTGCTTGGTCCGCGTTTGGAGTCTGCGGGCAATTATCCATGGTGTCCGGCACACCGTCGCCATCACGATCGCCTTCGGGGCGTGTGCAATCGAGCGTAAAATTTCCGGCTGCGGTCTGCACGGTGGGGCCGTCAGTCCCTGGCCAGTCAAAGGCAACCTTGATCCCCTTGATGGCCATTGCGGACACGTCCATTCCGCACGTGAGCGTGACCCGATTGTTCGCTGCGAGGCGAGCGGTGGTTCCGCCCATGCACCGACCGTTGGCGAACTCCGGCGTCGTTCCGTCGGTTGTAAAACACACCGTGTGACCACTCAACCCGACGATCGAGACCTCGCCCATCGCCGCCCGAAAATTGTGCCCCGGATCGGGATCAAAAATCTGACCTGGGCTTGGCGGCGTTGGCGGTGCTGCACACGCAGCAAGAAGCGCGACAACGGAAGTCAGCAGCACACCAAAGCGGGTCTGTGCAGTGATTGTGCGATCGCATCCACGAGTTGAGTTCGCAGCTTGGCGAAGAAAGTCCATGTGGGGAGAGTACGCTGAGTGCGAACAGCTTGAAACAATCCTTCGCGGTACTCAGAGAGCGATCAGCGGCCTGAGTGATGGGGCGATCACTCGCTGACAGGTGTTATCGAAAAATGAATGGCTAGGATATTTGCAGGACGGTTCTCATGCTTAGTAGCATGATGGGAGCGTGAATCGAGTATGTTTGAATACGACATCACCTCTATATGGAGAGTCTGCCGCCATGCTCTCCCTGCGAATGGTCTATCGCAACAGCGCCTTCGTTCAATCGTCGTCCACAGACTCGCACTCCCCGCGAGACTGATAAAACCGCAGCACTCGCCAGTCTCGATCGCGCTGAAATCTTCCAAGGATAAATCCCGCCGCAGTTGCCTCCGGTGCAAGATTGAGCCGAAACCCAGCAGCCTCGCGCTGCACGCGAGCGTCAGAGTCAAAGTACTTGAAATCGAGCTCGTCGAACGCGGCACAGCTGCTCTCGCTTGTCCTTCGCGCGAAGACCCCGACGGCGCTGTCTAACGGCGCATCGGCCAGAGACAGATGCAAGTGTGGCGTTAGCCTTGTCAGCTCGTACCCGCGGCAGACCCCTCGGACGCGACGAACAAAAATGGTTGCGGTCCAGAACTCGTCCGTCAGCCAGATCGTCGAGCGAAAATTTGCTGGAATGTCACACCCAGGATTGATGCTCGCATACGGAGTGATGTCACGTCGGGCGCCCGGTCGCGCGCGCTCGAAATCCGACATGATGCTCCGCTCATACGCGCCCTGTCGAAGGTACTCTCGATGGACCGCTCGAACGTCCACTCCAAGAACGAGCCACGGAGTATGCTGCCCGAGCGGTACGCATCCCGACAGGAGCATCCACAGCGCAACAGATGCCACGACCCAAGCAGGTCGCGGTCGACGAACGGAGAGCAAGTCGATTGGAGCTTCTGTCTGCATGTGCCGAGAAGGTAGCAGCAATTCGGTGCCCGCCTCACGCTCAAAGCAATCGGTGACTCAGCCACCGTTTTCGTGCACCCGTGAGCCTCTCTGAGAGCTATTTTCTCGCACGTCTGGCACGCGCAACCACCTATGCTGACCCGTGTATTCTACCTCGCAGAGTCGCCACTCAAAAACTCAAAATCCTCGTCGAATATCCGAAACTCCAAACGCCTCCGTCGCTTGAGACGCTCGACTGTGCTCGACAGACGCTCACTGCGCTGAAGCAGACCAGCTCCAACCGCGAATCTCAGGCATGTCCTCGCCATGTTCGTTGATGTATCGCCTGTGCTCCAGCAGCTTGGCAGTCAGCCGCGTCTTCAACTTTGCTCCTCGCGCGGCAAACTGCGGGAGCCGATCGATGGCGTCCATCGTGAGGTGAAAGCGATCCATCTTGTTGAGCACGGTCATGTCAAACGGCGTCGTGATGGTGCCCTCTTCGTTGTACCCATGGACGTGAAATCCAGCGTGATTTCGCCGACGATACGTCAATCGGTGGATCAGAGAGGGGTATGCGTGAAAGGCAAAAATCACGGGCTTGTCCGGCGTGAATAGCGCATCAAACTGGCTATCGCTCAACCCGTGCGGGTGCGCGGATTCAGACTGCAGTCGCATCAGGTCCACCACGTTGACGACACGAATTCTGAGCTCAGGAATGTGCTCGCGAAGGATAGACACCGCAGCGATGGTCTCAAGCGTGGGGACGTCGCCACAGCAGGCCATCACCACGTCTGGGGCAAGGCCATCGTCGGTGCTCGCCCACTTCCAAATTCCGACACCGTCGGTGCAGTGAGTAACAGCGGCTTCCATCGTGAGCCACTGCGGCGAAGGGTGCTTGCCGGCGATCACAACGTTCACGTATTGCCGACTGCGCAGACAGTGGTCCATCACAGAGAGCAGACAGTTTTCGTCTGGCGGAAAATATGCACGCACCACGTCGGGACTCTTGTTCGCCACCACGTCAATAAATCCTGGGTCTTGGTGCGTGAATCCATTGTGGTCTTGGCGCCACACATGCGATGCGAGCAGATAGTTGAGCGAAGCAATTTTGCGACGCCACGGCAGCGCGCCGGCGACCTTGAGCCACTTGGCGTGTTGATTAAACATCGAGTCAACGATGTGAATAAACGCCTCGTAAGAGTTGAACACTCCGTGTCGGCCCGTGAGCAGATAGCCCTCGAGCCAGCCTTCGCACTGGTGCTCACTCAGCATTGAATCCACGACTCGTCCGCTCGGGGCGAGCCACTGATCGGTTGGGAGAATGTCAGCGTTCCACTGGCGCGAGGTTGCGTCAAACACCGCCGCGAGACCGTTAGAGACCGTCTCGTCGGGACCAAAGATGCGAAAGTTGTTCTGATCGCTGTTCATCCGAATCACGTCGCGGAGAAAGCCTCCCAGAACGCGCGTATCACCGACTCCCAACTCGCCTGGCCGCTCCAAGCCTACGCTGTATGCGCGAAAGTCCGGCAGCCGCAGATCGCGCAGCAACAGGCCTCCATTCGCGTGAGGATTTGCGCCCATTCGTCGCGTGCCTTGCGGCGCTAGCGACGCGAGCTCAGGCAGCAGGCGACCGTTGTTATCAAACAGTTCTTCGGGTCTATAACTTCGAAGCCATTGCTCAAGTCGCGTGAGATTATCCGGATTTGCCGTGAACCCCACGAGTGGGACCTGGTGTGATCGAAAGGACCCTTCGACCTCCAGGCCGTTGACAGATCTCGGTCCCGTCCAGCCCTTCGGTGAAGCGAGGACGATCATCGGCCAGCTCTTGCGGGCGAGGTCTCCGTGGGCGCGCGCGTCGAGTTGAATTGCCTTGATCCGTTCGACCACGGTGTTTAGCGTCGTGGCCATCAGCTCGTGCATGAGCGCTGGATCGCTGCCCTCGACGAAGTGTGGCTCCCACCCATAGCCCCGCAGGAGCTGCTCAAGCTCTTCGCGTGAAATGCGTGCAAGAAGGCTGGGGTTTGCGATCTTGTATCCGTTCAAGTGCAGGATCGGGAGCACGGCGCCGTCTGTCGCTGCGTTGAGAAATTTGTTCGAGTGCCATGATGTCGCGAGCGGTCCAGTCTCGGCTTCGCCGTCGCCTACAACACACGCGACGATGAGCTCGGGGTTGTCGAACGCTGCACCAAATGCGTGGCTGAGCGAGTACCCAAGCTCGCCTCCCTCGTGAATCGACCCCGGGCACTCAGGAGACGCATGGCTTGGGATTCCGCCTGGAAACGAGAACTGCATAAACAGCTTTCGCAGTCCCGCTCTGTCCTGCGTGATCGCGGGATAGACCTCGCTATAGGTCCCCTCAAGATAGGTGTTGCCGACAATCGCTTGGCCACCGTGCCCTGGCCCCGACACGTAGATCATGTCTAGATTATAACGATTGATCACTCGGTTCAAGTGCACATAAATGAAGTTTTGCCCCGGCGTGGTACCCCAGTGGCCGAGCAGCATTGTCTTGACATCGGCCAAGGCTAACGGTCGCTCTAAGAGCGGATTATCACGAAGATATATCTGCGCGACTGAGAGATAATTGGCAGCTCTCCAGTAAGCGTCTATTCGCCGCAGCAGCTCCGAATCCAGTGTTGGCTGCATCAGCTCAAGCTTTCGATGGCTGCGTTGTTGCAGATGATTTGGAGGCTGACCCGCCTTCGTTTTCCCAAGTTTCGAGCGAAGGATGAATGGCCACGATGGAGGCGCCGGTGGTGCCCAGGATGGTGCGTGCATGCTCAGTCATCGCAACAGGGCCCCGGGCGAGGAGCAAAAATTTTCCGGCCTTCACCTCAAT
>JANNCG010001325.1:0-3571 GCA_031386385.1 Myxococcales bacterium | reverse complement strand
GCAGCGACACCAGCAGCAGCTCGTCCCTAGTACGGCACCTCACCTCGAAGCTTGGGGGATACAAAGCGCCCTCTCCAAATTTTGGAGCTGGCCAAATGGGGTCCCATCGCTGAGTGGTCGGGGGAGGCTCTCACCGCCATGGCGGCCGCCATGGCGCGCCATGGTGGGCGCCATGGGAACTGCAGCTGCTGGATGGAAGCGGTCAGTTTGGCGGGCAAATTCACTGAGTGATATCACCTTAGTGGAAAAGAAAGCTCACTGGCACAGAACGTTCATAGCGATGGCAACCCCAAGTGATTCACTCTCCACTGGTCTCGGTCGTCGCCGGCGTTTTGATCGGAACGTACCTTGCTCCCCACGCCCCACAGCACACGGCGGCCATCGCGTTTGTGCTATGCATCACGTTTGCTGCGTACCTTCAGTCCAGCCGCAAGAGGGGGGCCGGGGTTGTCCTGTTGCTCGCTGCGTTGTTGGCAGGGGCGCTTCTGGGATCGCCTTTCGCGAGTGAAATTCCACGTCGTGTTGACGATCCGCAGGTTCGGCTTGTGAGAGGCGTGGTGCGGCGAGGATGCACTCAGCACGAAGATCGTCAGCGGTGTGTGGTACGCGAAGATGGCGCCGAGGATGAGCTGTTGCTGCTCTCGGTGGGGGTGTCGTGTCACGCGAAGCCCGGAGACATTCTTGAAGTGATCGCCACCATCACGCCATTGTACCCCACGATGAACGAGGGCTTGGTGGGACCCAACGGGGCCCTTGTGCGGAGGCATATCTTGGCAACAGGGCGAGGCGAGCAGTGTGAGATCGTAGGGCGAAGTTGGGACGCGTGGCTTCTGCTCCGCCGCGCCGCGTTGGGCTTGCGCCGTGTATTTGAAGAGGGAATTGACCGCTCGTTTACTGGTGAAAATCGCTCACGAGCGCGCTCGCTGCTATTTGGCGACGCCGAAGGAATCGACGAGGGTGTGTTACAAGATTTTCGGCGCACGGGGCTCTCGCATCTCCTCGCGGTGAGTGGGGCCCACGTCGCGCTGCTCGCGGCTGTGCTGCAGTGGGTCTGCCGTCGACTCGTGCGCCAGAGCCGATGGATTCTTACGCGAGGCAGGGCACAAGCTGTCGTGGTTCTTGGACCGCTGCCGTTGTTAAGCGCGTTTGTGATGGCTACTGGTGAGGCTCCATCGGCGGTGCGAGCCCTGGTGATGGCGCTGGTGACCGCGTTTGCCGTGGTGAGCGGTCGCCGGCCGGACGCTCGTTTGGTGTTGGCTTCAAGCGTGCTGCTCACCCTCATGCTCGAACCCAACTGGCGGTTTGACGTCGGCTGGCAGCTGTCGATTGCGGCGTCTTGGGCGCTGGTGAGCGCGCAACGTGGGGACAAACCGGACGGCGAAAAGTCGAAAGAGACTGAGAAAAATCAGCGCGTGCACGCGTTTATATCAAGCATTGGAGCATCACTCGTAGCGACCCTCCGGGTGAGTGTGCTCACGTTGCCGATCGTGGCGAGGATGTCTGGTGAGGTTCCGGTTGGGGCGCTGGTGGCGAACGTGGTGGCGGCGCCGTTTGCAGAGGCGCTGTTGTTGCCTGGAGTTCTCGCGGTGGCGATGCTCTCGGTGCTGAGCGTGACGGCCGCGAGCGTTCTTGCGAAGCTCGTGGGGCTAGGGCTGAGTGCGTTGTTTGCGATCCCATCGTGGGCGGTGCGAGTGCCACTCGCGAGTGTTGAGGTGCTCTCTCCCACTGACGGTCAGTCGTTTGTTTGGCTGCTGGTGCTGAGCGTGGGGTTGCTATTTCGCTACAGAAAAAGCTGGATATTTCTTGTTGTTGCCTGTGCGTGTGTGCTCGCGCTTGAGGTGCGTCATCGTGCCTGGTGCCACCCCACTGGCGTGCTGCGACTCACGGTGATCGATGTCGGGCAGGGGGACGCTTTGTTGCTCGATCTTCCGGACGGAAGCGCGTTGTTGATGGACGCGGGAGGGGTTGTCCGTGGCGCGGATCCGGGCAGCAGGATCGTGGTTCCATTTTTGGCGCATCGACGGCGGCGGAGGCTCTCGGTGGTGGTGGCGTCGCATCCCCATCCCGATCACGTGAATGGCCTTCGCGCGGTGTTTCAGTGGGCGCAAATCGGCGCTCTGTGGGACACTCGGCAGAGCGAGCTAGAGCCTGAATTAGCTCAGTGGAAGAGGACCCGTGATGGCGCGATTGCATCCCGTGTGATCCCGTTGTTGGGACCCGAGTCGCTCTGCGATCAGCGCTCGTTGTTGCCTCGCTCTGGTGCACTGGTGCGTGTGCTGTCGCCGTGCCCAAGCGTTGTGCAAAACACTCCTCCCAATGATGCCTCGTTTGTGCTGCGTGTGGACTACGGTGAAGGTTCGGTGTTGCTTCCCGGAGATCTTGAAGAGAGCGGAGAGGAGGCGTTGCTCTCTGTTCTGAAGCCAGTCACTGTGCTCAAGTTGGGACATCACGGGAGTCGCACATCGAGTACTGAGCGGTGGCTGGACGCACTCGCCCCGAAGGTGGGTGTTGTGAGCGCCGGGCACCCAAGTCCCTTTCATCATCCGCACGCGCAGATCGTCTCGCGGTTCGCACGTCGTGGGATTTCTCTCTGGTCCACCGGAGTGTATGGGGCCCTGCGAATTACCTTGGATTATCAGGGTAGGTACACTGTTGAGACCGACGCCATTGAGTGATTCTTTGATCACCCACGGAACAACAGGAACAGTGTATACGTTAGTCCACTATGATCTCTGCCAGAGTCGCGCTTGCACTCAGCCCACTCCTCGCGTACCTCCCGTACTTCACCATTCCCGACGGACACCTGGGGCCGATTCCCTTTCACCCATTTGGTCTTCTGGTCGCAACGGGGATCATGGTGGGCAACGTCATCGCGACCAAGCGTGCGAAGAAGCTCGGCCTGGAGGAGCAGAGCTTTGAGTCGTTGGTTTTTTGGACTGTTGCCACAGGCATTGTCTTGTCGCACGTGTTTGACTCGATCGCGTACCACCCCGAAAAAATCCGCGAGAACCCGCTTGAGCTGATTATGATCCACCACGGGTTGTCGTCCTTTGGTGGCTTTTTCGGCGCGGCCATTGGGCTCACCTACATGCTCCGTCGCCTGCGAATTGACGGATGGAAGGCCACGGATGCCATCGCGTATGGCCTTCCAGTGGGCTGGATCTTTGGTCGCCTCGGTTGTGCGACTGTTCACGATCATCCGGGACGCCCGAGCACGCACTGGCTCGCGGTGGACTTTCCGGTCCACGGGCCAAGACCGCATGAGTTTGTCCCCGGGCCACGGTTTGACTTGGGGCTCCTTGAGTTGATGTTGACCCCCATTTTGGTCGCGCTTGTGTTCTACGTGGGCCATAAAACTCTTCGCCGTGGAGCGGTGGTTGGTGCGCTCGCTACGGTGTACCCGATCTTGCGGTTTCCCTTGGATTTTCTGCGTGAAACAGACGTTAACGGTGGAGATGTTCGGTACTTTGGCTTCACGCCAGGGCACTTCGCGTCGGTGCTGTGTATAAGTATTGGGTTGTTTTGCTTAAACAACGCGCGACAGGCTTCGGGTTGTCCTTGCGCGCGTTGT
>JANNCG010001310.1:0-5203 GCA_031386385.1 Myxococcales bacterium | reverse complement strand
GCGCTGATGCCTCGCTTGAAGCTATCTTTGGTTGCTCTAGCGGTATTGTGTGTCGTGCCTCCAGGGTGTTTTTTTGGCGCAAACGGCGTGTATGTTGGGTATGGCTATCCGCAGGGCTACAATCCGTCTGTGGCGTCGAGCGAGGCCGTCGCCCGGCCGGTTGTTGATCGTCCCAACCTGCGACCCTCGGAGCCGCTGGTGCCGACCCGAAGACTGCGTCTGTGGTCCGTCGCGCCGACAGCTTCAACTCCCCGGGACTGGTCGCCTCCAGTGGTAGAAATCTCAACCATATCAAACGGGATGACTCTTTATTTTGTACAGAACCACGACACGGATGAGGTGGCCGTCCGGTACTGCAATCGCGAGGGTGGGGAGGATGACATTCAGCAAAGTCCCGGGTTGGCGTGGAGCACGGTTGAGTTGCTCACCCGAGGCTCTCAAGCGCACCCAGGCAGGTCACTTCACCGCGCATTTCGCTCGCTCTCAAGCAACCTCTCCGCGCGGATAAGCAACTCCGACGCGCAGCTCACTGTGGACTCTCTCCCGGGTGACTTTTCAGCGACGCTTGAGCTGCTCGCAGAAGCGGTGACAGAGCCAGAGCTTGCGCCTCACGAGTTTGCGTTTGTTCAACAAGAGCAGCTGACCGCTCGTACGCGCGAGATTGAGTCCGTCGCCGCGGTTGCGGATCGCTTCGCGTACGAGCAGCTGTATGGCCCGCATCACCGCCTGGGGCTTCCGCTGATCGGCACCGAGCAAGACATCAATCGCCGGCAATTAGCGCACGTACAGCAGTTCTACGCGGAGCGGTATATTCCCGCGCACAGCGCGTTGGTTGTGGTGGGCCCGCTGCCATCGAGCGAAGTGTTAGCCGTCGTGGAGAGAACCTTTGGCCGATGGCGGTCGCCGGTTGTAGCACGCCAAGCGATCCCTGTTGGTGTGCTGCGTGCGGCGGCTCCACACCAGATGAATTTCATCCAAACCTCGAGCACAACCACCTCGATCACGATCTCGTTTCGGCTGCCGGCAGCAGGCACACCGGATTTCTACAAATTGCTGCTCCTGAACAAAATCCTGGGAGGTTTGCAGACTTCACGCATTGGACAGTCCATTCGGACGCAGGCTGGATATAGCTATTCTCCTATGTCATCGATCGAGATCGAGAGTATTGGCGGGATGCTCACCATTGAGATGGTGACCGAACCGGACCGAACCCCCTTCGCGATCGCGCGTGCATTCAACGAGGTGCTAAGCCTGCGACAAACGCTCCCCTCAGATCAAGAGCTGAGCAACGCGAAGCTGGCGCTGTCCGGTGCGTTTGTTGGGCAGTTTGGCGAGTCATACAGCACGGCGACCTTTGTCGGCCGCATCTTTTTGGACCGATTGACTCTCGACTTCATGAATCAGTATCGCTCAAGGGTTGCTTCAGTGACCGGCGCAGAGGTTCAAAACGTTGCGCAGCTGTATTTGAATCTCGATCGCGCCGTTGTCGTCATCGTCGGTGATCGGCGAACATCCAATGTCGACGCCATCGGGCGACTGGGCTTCGGACCGGTGAGCTTTTTCACACCTCTCGCAACGAGCCGATCCGCAAGCGTTGTCACGAACGTTCACCAGTCGTTGTAGCTTTGGTTGTTCTTTGCGCGGTTGAAGGGTCATTGACCCCGCTCTTGAAAAGAGGCTCAGCAACGCCTACATCCTGTGAGCTTGTTAATTCAAAAAATGACCAACGACAAGATTGCAACCGTGGATGTGCTGGTGATCGGTGCTGGCATCGCCGGGCTCTTTGCCGCCACAGCTTTGAAAAAAGCGGGACGCCAAACGCTGATCGTCGACAAGAGCCGTGGCGTGGGAGGCCGAATGGCCACACGAAGGATCGCTGGCGCAACGTTTGATTTTGGCGCACAGTTTGCCACCGCGCGTGATCCCCGATTTGAAGAAGTGTTGATAAGTGCTTGCGCTGCGGGCGCTGCCGTCGAATGGTGCCGGGGGTTCGCTGCTGAAGCCGATGGGCATCCGCGATGGCGCGGCAAACCAGGTATCTCTTCGTTGGCCAAGCATCTGGCAGTCGGGTTGGAGATTGTTCAAGAGACGCAGGTCACCGCGTTGCGCCCGGTGGGCGATCATTGGTCCGTTAGCATGACTGATGGAGCCACATGGTCCGTGGGAGCGGTTATTTTAACCCCGCCGGTTCCGCAATCGCTGGTGCTTTTGGAGGCTGGGGGCGTTGTGATTGAGCCCGAGCTCAGAAGCCATCTCTCTACCATTATGTATGAGCGATGCCTCGCCGTCATGGCCGTTTTGGCTGGCCCATCACGCGTGCCCCCACCGGGTGGGTTTGCTCCCGCTCAGGGGCCTATCTCATGGATCGCAGACAACTACTTGAAGGGCGTCTCCACTGAGCCGGCAATCACGCTACATGCCACGGATGCCTATAGCGTCGCTCACTGGGATCACGATCGCGATGAGACCGCTCGGCACCTGCTGGCGGCGGCGGATGAATGGCTAGGAGCAGACATCAGGTCCTATCAAATTCATGGCTGGCGTTATAGCAAACCCAAGCAAACGGACCCACGACCTTGTCTCGTGGTCAACAACATGCCGCTGCTGGTGCTGGCGGGTGACGCTTTCGGCGGACCACGAGTCGAAGGGGCGGCGCTCTCTGGTTGGGCGGCTGCAGAGGCTGTTTTGAATGCGCGAGGTTCGATTCAATGAGCGTGCTGTTAACCCTTCACACTGCTGTGACCTGGGCGCTCGTGGGTTTGATCTGGACCATTCAGGCCGTGCACTACCCGTTGTTCGCACAGGTTGGACCGGAGACGTTCAAAGCCTATCACCATCGACACACCACGCAGATCACCTGGGTCGTCGCGCCGTTGATGCTCACAGAGCTCGCCACCGCAGCGTGGTTGGTGATCGCCGGCAACCACGATGCACGGCTGCTGGCGAGTCTTCCGCTGTTGGCTTTCAATTGGTTATCCACCTGGCGTGTGCAGATTCCATTGCACGACAAGCTCGCTGCTGGCTTCGACGCCGCGACGCATCAGCGTTTGGTCGCTAGCAATTGGTGGCGCACCGCTGCGTGGACGCTGCGGGGTGTGTGTTTGTTGCTGATGACTCGCTAAGGACTCTGCTTTGATCAGCAGTTCGCCCATAGGTCGCGTTGGTCCTTAGCGCTTCCGCGACGTGATCGCGTCCGCAGTCCTCGTGCCCGAGATGATCGCGCCCTCGATGGACGCACTCCACTCGTGGTCACCACACACATAGACTCCGCCATGCTCACGAAAGCCCGGCCCTGCCATGCCCACGTTGGGCCCCTGCTCAGGGAGGGCCCGCTCGATCTGTTCTGTTCGCAGGTGTCGCCATTCGCTCACCTCGCTGCCAAACCAGGACGTCAGCTCGGTCAATATTTGCGAGGCTAAACCCTGGGGATTCGGCATTCCGAGCACTGAAACCGAGATCAAGGATTGGCCCTTCGGTGCATATTCAGGCGCCACATCCGACGGCACACAGACGTTGTTCACCAACCCCGACCCGCTGCCGTTGAGCGCAATGATCGCCTCACGCAGCGGCGATCGACTCGCGGCAAAATACAAGCACGTCACCGATCGCCAGGTTGGCTCTGCACCACGCAGACCGGGCAATAGCTTTGCAGCGGTGCTCGCGTCCGTCGCTACCACCACGGTGTCACCTGCAAGGCGCTCGCCCGATTGCAACATAACGCCGTCGGGATAAATCTCGGCAACCCGCTGTCCCAGTCGGATCGTCGCTTCTGGCAAGCGAGCGGCCAGTTGGCGGGGTATCTTCCCCATGCCCCGTGCTGGCAATGTCGCGCTCCCTTGCGAGAACATTTTAAACGTAAACTCGAACATTCGACTGGATGTCCGCAGATCACGCTCCAAGAAAATCCCGCCATAAAACGAGCGAAAAAAGCCATCAATCATGCGCGATGAGAACCCGCGCTGTTGAAGATACTTCTCCGTCGTCACATCTTCATGCGCTGCGATGTCTTCAACTCTTGTCCCGCTGAGCCGCCATTTGAGCAACGGAACACGAAGCTTATCTGTCACCGATCCAACAGGCGCCAACGCGCTTGAGAGCAGATGGCGAGGCTCTCGAAAGACATCCATCACACGTCGCATGCCACTGGCACCAAACACGAGCGCGCCCGGTTTAAATGCACGCAAATCAAGACCTTGCCGATCCAACAAAGCCCCCGCTTCGGGATAGGCGTCCAGAAACACCTGAAACCCACGGTCCAACAAGAACCCCTCCACCAGATCCGTCCGTACTCGCCCTCCGACCGCATCGCTTCCCTCTAATATAAGAGACTCAACGCCCGCTGTGTGAAGCCGATTGGCGCATGCCAAACCGGCAAGACCACCCCCAACGATCAAGACACGAGAGGTGGGCAAACTCATCGGAGACTCATGAGCATTGAAGAGTGTTTCGTATAGCTGCGGTTCGCAACGCAGGTTGACTTTGGGTGACCATCGTCAGCCATACAGGGGTCATAACAACACGGTCTCCGTGGTCGAGTAAAATGCAAGCTGACGGCCATCGATCACGGTACGTTGCCAAGTGCAAGTTGGCTACGGGAGCTTACGGTAAAAACACCGTGAAGCGTCCGTTGAGGGTAAACGGAGTTCCGGGGGTGAAGCTTACGTCACTGACGGGCATCGGCTCGCTGCGCAGTCTTGAATCGGTCGCAAACTGAGCTTCTCGCCACGTAGAGTTGGTTAAGTTCTCCGCCGATAGCGAAGCCTCAAACCACCGATGCCGGTATCCTGCTTGCGCGGTAAGAATCGCAAAACCGTGCGCCGTCAACGAGCGATCTTCGGTCGCTGGACGATCGGTGATAGCCCGCAATCGCACAGCACCAAACACACCGATGGGATGGTTTGCGCTGAGTCCCGCGCTGAGGGTCATGGATGGAGCGAGAGGGATAGCGTTGGCTGTCGGCGGCAATTGCGTGAACGATCCATTCACAAGGGATAGATCGGCGTCGGCGCGCAACCACGAGGTAATATCCAGGCGTCCCTCAACAGTAAACCCCAGTCGTCGCGTGGGACCGCGCGGTTCGGTAGTGCCCTCGTCGCCAACCCATACAATCTCTGATTCAAGATCCAACCCCCACGCAGACGCTGCCACTTCGAGCCGTGGAATCGTGTGCCATCGTGCCCCGATCTCGTACCCATGCGCGCGG
>JANNCG010001293.1:0-2461 GCA_031386385.1 Myxococcales bacterium | reverse complement strand
CTGCGTGGCTCTGCGCTGAGCGATTGGAGTCCATGGCGGAGGACGATAGCGATCGTTGGTCTGCTCGAATCTTGGTCGCACGCGCCCTTGATATGATGGGTCGCACGGACGAGGCTGTTGATCGACTGCAAAACGCGCTTGGCTTGTGGAAGGCCGCCGCGCCAGAACGAGCCGAAGCGCAAGAGCTGCTGCTTACGTTTCAAGAAGAAAAGTAGCAGCGAATCCGCAGACTTGGTGGGCGATCCGTTGGATAACTTATAACGGTTGTCGACCTCGCAACACGCGATCGTGGTAGAGCAGCATTTCAATCGAGCCTGGTCCTCGATTGAACGGATAGTCGTGGGGCCCGACGAACATACGATACTCGTGACGAATGTGTCGCTGGGTCATCGTGCGATGCAGCAGCTCAACGTCAGGACGCAACGTGTCATCCACGCTGGTGGACACTCGAATTCGTTGCGCCGGTCGGCCATGGCGACGCGGATACCGTGCAAGCACGCTGCTCACGCGGGTTCGAACCGCCGGCTGCATTGCCCCAACGGCGCCAAAGACCTCGGGGTGCCCCAGGCCCGTCCAGAGAGAGTGCAGTCCTCCCAAGGAGATACCATCGATTCCGACATGCTCTCGACCTTCCATCACCGGAAGCTCACGCCGTGCTCGAGCGACGATGTCCACCGCCAGCCATTGATCAAATTGTCGATGCCGCGCAAGGTCAAGCTCCCGTCGAACATCGATCGTGTAGGGTAAAAGAATGATCAGCCCTTCGTAGGGTGTCTGCCCTAGCCCCGTATTGAGCGTCATCAAACGTGTTGGATGGACAAAACCCTCGAAGTCAGCGCTCACTAACGGTGGCTGGCGAAGGCGGTTATCGGCTCGAGGCAATAGGTAGTCTTGGGCCCAACCCCACGCTCCACGCGGAGAGCCTCGGTGAGTTTCGCCGAGTCCGTGCAGCGCAATCAGCAGTGGAAACCGCTGGTCGGCACGCCTTCCATGTGGCAGCAGCACAACCACTGCCCGGTCGGGGACAGACGCGTTCCACACCTGCGCGTCGAACTGAAAGAGCTGCGGTGCAGACTCCGGCGCCCGCTCAATGGGCTGACCGAGCGCAAGCGCACTTACGACAGAAAAGATTGTCACCGCCCCCGCCGTGATCAAAGCAATTCGCTGCAAGCGTGCCTTACTGATCGTTTACCGCGGTCGCTAGGGTCGACACATGCCAAAAACACACACGCGACGGGGGCCACAATTGTTGCCGCAGCGGCCACAGTTCGCGATGTCAAAGTTCGTGTTTACACACGCTCCATTGCATAGCGAATTGGGTGCTGGGCACTGGCAACTCCCGCCAATGCAAACCTGTGTTGCGTTGCAGGTTGTCCCGCAAGCTCCGCAGTTTTGTGGGTTGTTGTTCGTGTTGATGCAGCGGCCGCTGCAGAGTGATGTCGGAGGCAGGCATTGACAGACTCCGTTGATGCACGCCTGCGTTGCGCCACATGCTGTTCCGCATGCGCCGCAGTTCATGGGGTCGTTGTTGGTGCTGATACAGCGCCCGTTGCAGAGGGTCGTCGGAGGTGCGCAGCGACAACCACCAGCGATGCAACTCTGCGTTGCTGGGCACGAGTTGTTACATCGTCCACAGTGAACCGGTGAGTTTGCTGGGTCGATACAGAAACCGTCGCAAGCGATCAACGGAGCTGGGCACTGGCAGGTTCCATTCAAGCAAGGCGTCCCTGCTGGACAGCGATTGCCACACATCCCACAGTTGTTTGCGTCGCCAGTTGTGTCGACACAATCAGCTCCACAAAGGGTCCTCGGTGCTGCACAGGTCGGAACACAACGGCCAGCAGCACAGTTCGAGCCCGCTGCGCACACAGTGCCGCAAGCACCACAGTTGTTGTTGTCCGTTGCTGTATCGACGCAGCTCGCGCCACACATCTGCCGAGGAGCCGCGCAGATTGCTGTGCACGCGCCCATCACGCACGCGCTCCCAGCCGCGCAGACGGTTCCGCATGCGCCGCAGTTGCTCGCATCCGTCGTCACGTCGACACAATTAGCGCCACACATTTGCCGAGGAGCCGGGCAGATCATCTGGCAAACGCCAGCAGTACACGATGCTCCTGCCGCGCAGGCGTTTCCACAGCCACCGCAGTTTGACGGATCGGTCTGAGGATCGACGCATGCAACACCGCACGTCAACCGTGGAGCGGGGCATGGTGAGCCGCAGCGGGAGTTCACGCAGGCCGCGCCGACGGGGCACGCACTGCCACAGGCACCGCAATTTTGCGAGTCCGAGGTCAAGTCCGTGCAACCCATTCCGCAGTCACGTTGCGGTGCAATACAGCCCTGGCAGCGTCCGCCCATGCACGACTGGCCAGCCGCGCAACGGTTGCCGCACATTCCGCAGTTCGTCGCGTCGTTTGTCGTGTCAATGCAGACCGCGCCGCACATCGTTCGGGGTGCCACA
>JANNCG010001253.1:0-2363 GCA_031386385.1 Myxococcales bacterium | reverse complement strand
GCAGCTCGCTGCGAAGCCACTCGTGAGTCCACACAAGGTCCGAGCCCGACGGTGGTTTGCACAACCGAGCCGTCACTGAAGCGACCTTCAACCAACAGCGAACGCTCGTTTGCGCGCAGAGGGACGAGCAACCCAAACGATCCATCGGGATTGAGCGTGCTCTCATCAAGGACACGCTCGCCCGCAATCCATAGCTCGCGTGGCGTCGTTTCGCGACGATTTGCGAGCAAAAATCCGCGCAGATAAGTCTCGTTCTCCGTCCCGTTGCCGCGCTGCGTCTGCACACATTCGCCATGTGATGGGTAGCTCACCACCACGCGAGAGTCGCCACGATCGTCATGCGCGATGGGGCTCGCTTCGACATCAACGTCTCCGAAGTTTGGGCTGCCTTCACTCGCCACAGTGGGGCTCACTGTGATCCTTTCAGCGCGAAGCACACCCGCTTGCGTGCTCTCAACGTCTACCCATTGCCAGCCTGCGGCGTCTGCCCGAACGCTTAACGCACGTTCGATCACTGCGCTTTCAAGCGTCGCTCGAAGCCGTAGTGTCACCACACCGGCACGAAGCGCCAAGACCCTCACGCCGTGGACTTGCATCGGCGTTGGCCAGCGCCACTCGTGCTGGTTTGCGCGCGGGGACAAGTGAACCGACGTGATGTTGCTTTGTGCTTCACTGTGAAGAGCTTCATTGTGAAGAGCGCCGTCGTCAGAAGACCCCACGATACGGACGTTTGCGACGCGATACCCCATGGCGTCGGTGAGATCCGTAGGCTCCCATCGCACGGTGTTGTCCCCGCGGTGAAACCATGCGGGCGAGAGTTCTTCTGCCTGTGTTTCTGCTGGTGACTCATGGTCAGTTGTGAGCGGTCCTGGTCGATATCCGCCCTGCTCGGCACCATGATTGATGCGCCGTCGAATGGCCGTCCAATGCGAAGCCCGCGTCAACTCGTACACCAAAAACGCGCGTGTCCACTGCGCAGGGTCATCCGACACCCGAACGTGAAACTCACCTGCGTCTTCGGATCGTGCGCGGTCCGGTGCGCTCACCTGCGCGCTCTCGGGTGTCGCGCGGTTGATTGATTGTCCGACGTCCTCGCCTGCGACGAGGCGCTGCGCAAGGCTCCAATGTGCACGATGCTCGCTTGGGCTTCGCTCTGCCCACAGAGCGAACTCTGGCGCGGGCTGTCCAGCGGTAGATGGAGCGTACGCAATTTCAAATTCACTTGGAGATTCAGAGGCTAGTTCGTAGCGTTGCCAGACACCGTCGAGTGCATGCACTGGCGTCGCGCCGAGGAGCACTCGCGCAGGGACAGCGTGCGGGTCGGTGACGGTGAGGGTTCCGCTGAGGGGGCCGAGGAGGGCGACGGTGCGAATGTGGTCGCGGGGGTTGAGTGCAACTTTGATCCGAAGGGGACCGCTCAGTGGACCGAGCTGCGTGCTCGCGCGTTGATCAAAGAGAACACTCGGGACTGCTACCGCCGGAGCGCCGCGCGTATCGAGCAGCGTCACACGCGATGGCAACACACGCTCACGAAGGGGGCGACTGTTGGATGCAGTATGTGCATTTTCTCTGCGAATTTGCTGATCAATTGAGGGTGGGGGTACAACGTTCGTGCCAACGGCCGGTTGCGCGGGTGTTGCGGGAGGATTCGGCGGCTCAGCCCGAGCGGCTTCTCTGTGCAGGGCGCTTGGTGTGCCACATGCTGCAACCGTGATGGTCAACGCGATGATCGTGTTGAGTGAGTTGGTGTGTAAAGTGTGGCGACGATTTGTGTCGCTCCCACGCCCATTGTTACGTCCGTGCATACCCATGGACACAATCGTAGCCAGAACGAATTCGTCAGCACAAGGCCTGCGAGGACAAAATTTTGGGTGCGCGAATGTAGGTAATTGACCTCACCGTCGCATTGCACGCAATGGGCGAAACCGTCCATCTCCACGACTTGGCGAGCAACGAGCAACACGCGTCGCTCACTTAAAGGGAGAGGAAGTGCCCAGTTTTTATCCGGTAGATCGCAACGGGCAGCAGGACGAAAAAGATCGCCAAATTGAACACGATGCTTGTTCGGGCGTTCGCAAACGCGAGCGTTATCAGGATCCACTCGCGACGCTTCGAGTGCTCGAGCACACCACGCGCTGCCAATGTTGCAGCGAACCAAGAGCTGGCACAGACTGCTAGTAGTATGGTGAGGGCCCACAACAACACTCCCAGCCACCCGCCCTCAGCAGAGCGCAATAAACAATACGCACAGCGATGCGTTGGGGCCTCGAAGACGTACGGCGCGCTTACGTTGATGATCGCCCAGATAAACCACGGAGTGCTCACCAGTGCCACCGCCGCCGCGACCGTTGGCCACACTCCTG
>JANNCG010001198.1:0-11533 GCA_031386385.1 Myxococcales bacterium | reverse complement strand
GAGACGTGGGACTCCTCGTGTTTTCAGAGTGCTGGGGCGCTCAAACATCTCCAACTCAACCTCGCTCAATCGATAGCGTGAAAATCGTTCGTCTCCCAACTGACCATCAGTGCCTAAGCCCCAGCAAAATACGCGACCATCTTGGGTGAGCGCACAAGTATGACCCCACCCGAGCGACATCGATACCACTGGCTCATCAAATGCGACTTCTCGAAAACTAAACTCGCTTTTGGCTGGAATTCGGCCCAAACCCGCATCCCCCCAACACCACAACTGCCGCGCGCGCACCGCACAGGCGGTCCGGGATCCGACGCCGAGCGCATCAACTTCTGTGAGTCCTTCGACGGTGGTGGGATTTGCGCGATCCTCATAGTCACCAGTGCCAAGCTGTCCAGATTCGTTGCTACCCCAGCAATGAACACGCCGGTCGGTAGTTAACGCACACCCAAAGTTCTCCGCAACATCCCAGCGCAAAATTCGCTGCGGAAACTGCAACGGTCGGTGCCAACCATCTTGCTCCACTCGTTGAGGATCAATGCCTGATCCAACCCCGGTCGGAACTGCGATTCCGCCCACTTCGAAGAGCAGTCCGCCTCGCTCATAGACCAACCGATCGATCATCGATTCCGCACGGACAACTTGATCGCGAATGGGGATGCGCGGTCCAAGCACACGAGGCCATGTGTCAGTTCTAATCCCCACAGCGAGTTGACGAGACCTACTTATTTCGTAGGATTGGAGTTCGTTCAACCCGAAGAGTCGAGTTGACAATGACGTCGCAGATTCGTGGCCAGAGGTTGGCTCGCGGCAAAAGAGCATTGACGCTCGCTCGCGACACAATGCCCAGCCTGACACCCTTGTTAACAGGGAATCCCCCTCCTCTGGCGGCCGAAACGAATCAAAACTTCCCTGCCAAGTATAAGTCGAAGACGGACGATTCTGACTGCGAAAATTCAGTCGAATTCCGCTGCTGCTGGTTTCTAACGCGGCGATACCAGCGCTGATCGTTGGTGCCAAAATGATTGGCATTGTGATCGGTGCATAAAACGGATTATTGCCCGCCGTACGTAAGAAATCACCATTCAGTCGCAGTGGACGTTGAGTGCCTCCCCAACAGATTGCATCTTGTTGCGTGCTAGCGGCACAGCAGACATTCAATCGGCACCGCACATCGGTCACGTCTGGAATTGAGACCACTGAACGAGTCATTGGGGAACGACTCACGGCCGGCATTTGAGCACAACTGGCGTGGACCATAGCCGCACCAAGGCCAATCACTGAAAGTTGAACGAGACTCATCGGGAAGGTGAGGTGGGTATTTGGGCACGCATTGGGCGGCTTGGATCGTACCCTGAGTGCAATCCAAGCTGGCCAGAACGGTTGTTGCCCCAGCAAAATAAGCGACCCTCTGCGGTCCACGCGCAGGCGTGTTCTGGGCCCGGACTCACTCCCACAACATTTGAAATTCCGTGCACACGTTCGATTTCATAGGGCACTTCCAGCGCCGCACAGTTGGGTCGAAGATTGTGCGGATCACAGATCACCGAGGAGAGAAGCGCACAGCCGTCAGCCAGGGATGGTCCCGATATTGCGGCATGGATGGAGCAAGGGAGATAGTCTCGCCCGGGTCCTCGTCGACGGATTTCTTCGAGCAATTCTTCCGTCGTCCGCTCGCGCATAACACGCGGCTGAGTCCCGAGCCGCGCCTCATCCACGACAGGCGAAACGCCTCCCCAGCATGTCCACCGTCCGGCGGATGCGGTGAGTCCTGAACTTTCTCCGACACAACTTTCGTGTCGTAGGGACAGCAGTCGGTCTGCGCGGTGCGGGAGAACCACTCGCGACGGTTTTGACGACGCCCGCGTCAGTGAAGCCACTGCGTTGATCCCAGGGAGTGCATTCATCGCGTCCAGATCGTTTTGATTCCACGCTCCTGTTGCCCCGTGTGATCGTGCGCCCCAGCAATAGACCGCTCCCGACTGTGTTCGAGCGCATGAGTGTTCTTCGCCGACGGCGGCCTCGGCCACTGGTTCTGGCATCGCGACCTCAACGGGCGTGTCCCGATAAAACGACTGTGTGTTTCCAAGGCGTTCAAGGGATGGATCTCCCCAGCACCACACGGACGAGTCCGCCAAGAGCGCGCAAGTGTGTCGAGCGCCCGCCGCAAGTTGGCGAACAGATTGAAGTCCCTGAACTCGTGTTGGCTCCTCTTGCGATTGGTACGTGCCAATACCGAGCTGCCCAGAATCGTTGTCGCCCCAACACCACACTTCTCTCGCGGCGCTCAACGCACAAGCATGCCCATCGCCGTGGACAATCGTGTCCGATCTCAGTTCCGTTTGGTTGTGCACAAGCGGCGAAAGCACAGGATCATTCGCGACCAGTGCATCCGTCGGCGTCCCCGCGAACCGTAGTTGAAAGAGTCGGCCTTGCACGTCGACTGCGACCGCGCGAGTCATCCCATGATGAAACTGACGAATCTCATGAAACACTCGCTCGGTGCTGCTCACGTGTCCGCCATGCTGTGCTCGACAAATGAGTTGCTGGTTCGCGCATAGCCCGCAGTCGTGCGAAACGAATCGAGCGAAATCGATGAGCGGACAACGCCAAATCACTGGCGGGAGACCTCGATTGCCACCAGACACGGCCGACACGCTGGGGGCGACATGAACGCCAAACCCGATGGGCGATAGCTCGCGCACTTCCGGATTTGTACGCTCGAACGGGGCAAAGGGCTGACAGTCGTCGCCATAAAACACGCCGACGTTGTCTCCAATGGGCGTAACCGTTGCATCAAAGACCCGGAGCGTTGAGCTCCTGCAATACGCCCACGACTGCTGACCAGACAAATTCGAAGGCGGTACGTGGCGACTCAGCAACATGGGTGGAAAATCAGCGTCATCGTTTGTCCGACGGCCCCAACACGACACAAAGCCATCCGTCGTTCGAATACAAGTTTCCGCAGCGACAGCTCGAATTTCGGTGATTGTCTGCGATCGATGACGGACGCTCGTGCCACGAACGGGCCGACAGCCAAGAAACGCCAAAAGGGTAAACGCCAACCCGGCAAGACACTGAAACGTCATTTGTGCAGCACAGCAAGGCATCTTCGAATACCTCGCGATTGTCAATTCTTGTTGCTTCCATCCGCATTCACGTAGCCTCTGCAGAATGCACCCTCTGAACACTGTTGTCGTCTCGCGTGGCGGCTTCGAGAGCACCGATCACTACGATCTCATCGAGTCCAACATCACCGTAGTGAACCTGCTGAGGTCCGAAGGATTCTTGGACGAGTTGATCTCGAAAGAAGCGCTTCAAAGCTATTGGGTAGACTTCTATCGAGCGCAGATGCTCAACGGTGGATTTGCGCAGTTTGTGTATAACTCGCGGTGGTCTGTCCCCGTGATCAACGCCGTGAGAGCGGGTCTCGCCGCGATGGGTGCCGCAGGCCATGTAGCGTTCTTCGCCATAGCGAGCGCGCGAGTGGATGCGGTCGGCGACGCAAAGCTCGCAGGGTTTTTCAGTGCGTCGTTGTTTGGCCCAAACCCCACGCGTGACGAGCTGCAAGCGGACGGGTTTATTGAGCTACACAAGCGCGAAGATCTCGTCGAAGCGAACTATGCCTACTTGCGCGGGCTTGCGAATTTGCAGGTACTTAGCATCGACGAGATGTTTGCGGCGCTTGAGTCTGTCCTCGGCCGACCGATCGCGCGCTAGGCGAGCGCAGGCATGAGCCCAGCATCGCAGAGTATCTGTATTGGGTACTCAGCGTCACCTCTGCCCATGGGTCCGCCACTAACGGCCGAGTGTCGGCCACAAGTGGCCGAGCAGTCTCAAGTCCCCGCGAGTTTTTTCACAAGCGCATCGAGCGCCACTTGCATCAAGCGCCCGCCGTTGTCTTTGAGATACCGCGTGAGGCCATTGATCACACGCTCTTGCATCGCCGTATCAAGCCCATGGCTCGACACCAACTCTACGAGCTTGTCATCAAGGCCAAACTGATCGGCTGCAGCCACCAGGGGCTTCAAAAATCCCATCAGCGTTGAGGCCAATCCCGTAGCCGCAGGCATCTCGACCTGCATGCGGTCAACCGCAGCTTCTACGAGGGATTTCAGCGCTGAATCGACCAGGTTGTTGGCTGTCGCTTGGTCATACACGTGCTGCTCAAGCGAGCTGAGAACACTCTGCTTTGCCTGGCCGATCCATGCGCTTATATCCATAAGAAAAACTCTCGTTGCGAGGTCTGTTGATAACGCTTTGAAGCGTTATTTAGTGGCCTTCCAGCCGAGGCCGAGCTGCTGGTGGACCAAAAAGTGGGTCCCTTCGCCAACGTGACCGTCCACGGTGTAGCCGAAGGCTCCTTGCAGGTGCTTGATGGAGTCTTCGGTTCCGGTGCCGAACTTGCCATCGACTTCGATGCTGTAGCCGAGAGCGACGAGGGCCTTTTGCAGCTGTGCAACGTGATCGCCTGAAGAGCCATTCTTCAACGAGACGGCCCAATGCGCCAGGGTGCTCGCGTTGACGGGGCTGTGCCAGTTGAGGCCCGTTTGCTGTGCGATCAGCGCGCGAGTGCCGTCGCCCACGGTGCCATCAATCGTGTAGCCGAAGGACTTTTGCAGGTGTTTGACCACTTGTTCGGTGCCATCACCAAACGAGCCGTCCACTGTGAGGACGTAGCCGAGCTGGTTGAGTTGGTTTTGCAGTGCCGTCACTTCGGCGCCAGAGGAGCCCTTCTTAAGAACGGCTGAGCCACTTGCTGTCATTGATCAATCTCCCTATTCGAGCGAACTGTTCGATGTGCTGTCTGGCTAACTGTTAGCCACACGTCACAAGCGGGCAGTATGGCGAGGAGGCTCACACTCTGTCAACTCTGTTTGCGTCTCACGGTGCAAACAGAGACACTCGTGGGATGTACGCGGACTTTTTAGATCTTACCCAGCCATTGTTATGGACCATGGACAACGCGCTGTCGCCAGATGTTTGCGCAGAGTACATAGAACGCATGCGACGCGATCAAGCGCGGGGCGATGCCGAGCGGGCGCCTATTGTCGGGGTTGACGGAGCGCCGGTGATCGACCTGCCCACACGCAATAACACAAGGGTTATGTGGGATTCAGAAGAAGAAGCCAATCAATTGCTTGAGCGCGTGCGCGCGACGGTGCCGGTGATTTTGAGCAAAAAGACGCTCTACGGAGCCAACCCACGGCTGCGATTGTACCGATATGAAGTTGGCGAAAAGCACGGGGCACACTGGGACACGGTGGTCGAGCTAGACGGTGGGGTGTGCTCGTTGCTCACGCTAGTGTTTTATCTCAATGAGGGATTTGAGGGCGGGACGACGGAGTTTTCGGAGCTTGAGAGGACGGTGGTTCCGCAGGTGGGACGGGCGCTGCTGTTTCAGCATCGGGTGCTTCACACGGCGAGCACCGTGACGCGGGGAGAGAAGTTTGTTCTGCGTACGGATGTGCTTTATCGATAAAAGAGTTTGATACACTCGGGCGCATGAAGAAGCCGACCGAGAAAACACCGGCCGTAAAGAAGGCTGCCAAACCAAGCGCGAAGACCAAACAGACCGCGACACCGACGGTGAAGAAAGCCGCGGTCAAAAAAGCTGCTGCGAAAAAACCGCCGAAGCTCAAGGCCACGAGAAAGAGCGTCACGGTGCAGACGCCCGCTGCGGACACCGCCCCCACGCTCAAGAGACTTCCGGAGGTGTGGACGCTGTCGACGAAGGTGCAGACGGTGGGTCTGTGGGTCGATGAGCGGTTTGTCTGGACGGGCAACGCCAAGGGCGAGATCTTCTGCTTCAATCGCGAAACAGGCGCCACCGAGCGCTCGGCCAAGCTCCCTGGCGAGTGTGTCGCGCTCGTCTCAGACGACGCGTGGAAGTACGCCGGATGTGACGACGGAAACGTGTATGATCTCACGGGCAAGATCCCCCGCGTGGCGTACCAACTCGGCGGAACCCGTATCGATTGGATAGAGATTTATCAGGGAGTTCTCGCGTGCTCGGACGACACCGGGACCGTCACGGTGATTGACGTCGACGGCTCTACTCGATGGAAAAAAGAAGATGCAAAAGCGACTGAAGGCTGGGTGCTTCGAACCACTGGAGATGCGCTCTATCACGGCAGCCGCGCAGGCCTTCGCAAGTACTCGTGGGACGGCAAGCTGCGATGGAAAAAGAACCCTGGCGATGTGCGATATGGGATCGTCACCGGAGAGCAGATCTTTGTCACCGCAGGTTTTTACACAGACTCAGGGCGCACGGTTAGCAAGCTGATTGACTGCAAAAACGGCAACACGCTCTGGGAGCGAGCGCCCGATCGAATGCTCTCGAAATTTTATTCTAACGGTGCCGAAGCCTGTGGTGCAGCGAGCAGCGAAGGCGGGCAGCGGTACTACTCATCGATCGGCGGGTGGCTCTTTTGCTACGACGCAGAAGGGACGTTGCTTTGGCAGAGCCCCACAAACTGCGACTCGCTCTGCAACCTCCACGTCCTCGATGATCAGCTGTATTTTAGCTCAGCAAACGGGACCATCGGCCGCGCAGATGTGAGCCCCGCCGCGATCGCAAAGGCGCTGGCAAACAAGTGGACGCAGGCGCGAGGACGATCCGTTGAGCGCGTGAAGAGCACCGCGAAGAGCACCGACGTCGAGAGCACCAGCTCGGTCGGATCCGGCGTTGTGGTTGAGTGTGTGAAAGACGGAAGCAAAATCCGCGTGCGCGTGATCACCGAGGGATACAACAGAGATTGGTTTTGTCAGTTTCCGAATGACATCCGCGTGGCGGGCGCGAGGTTTGTCGTCGATCAGGTCCTCGAAGCGAAGCAGGGTGGGTTCTACCGTGTGCTTGGCGACATTCGACGCTTGAAGAAGTAGCGTACCTACGCAGCGCAGACGACTATTTTTTCTTGCGCGTGGGGACAGTCTTTTTCACGGTGGCTTTTTTCACCGTAGGCTTAGTTCGCGCAGGTTTTTTGCTCGAGCGGACCGTTTTTGCGTCCGCGGGTCTGCGGGGCTTTTTCTCTGCGCGGTCAATGGTCGCAACATAGCGGAGCCCGCGATCTATCCACGCTTGCAACACACCCTCTGAAGCAAAACCTTTTGGCGCCACAAACACATAGCCCACCATCGGACGCCCGGTAAAATCCATGATCCGCGCGTGGGGCTGAGCGACCGACTCATCGTGGGCGATCGGACCGACGCGCACCATGAGCTCGTCTTTCACGATCCCAATAAACATCTTGCCGTCGAGCATAAACGCAACGCCGCCAAACATCTTTTTCTCGAGCACGTCGGGTCGATGAGTGAGTAGCAGACGCAACCTGGCAGCGAGGGATTCGTCGTGGACCATAGAGATCTCCAATTGGCAATTTGAGTTGAAACAGCGTTGACGTTCGCGATGGGGTTCTCAATGCTAGCGGTCCGGAGCACTTGATGACTAGCCCCATTATCACGACGATTCCCCTGGGATTTCAGTGGCCAACCCTGGATCCATTCTTGTTTTGCGTGCACCACAACGACGCGTATCCCAAGGGCAACGCGCAGCTGGGTCCCGTTGGATCGCTCGCGGGGCGACAGTTGGGACAGGACTTTGACGAGAAAAATGCCTGGAAAATGTACCACGGCATGACGATCCCTGGGTTTCCGCAGCACCCGCACCGGGGGTTTGAGACGGTTACCATCGCGCGCCGAGGATTTATCGATCACTCGGACTCGCTTGGGGCCGCTGCGCGCTTCGGGCAGGGTGACGTTCAGTGGATGACCGCGGGCAAGGGGATCGTGCACTCAGAGATGTTTCCACTCTTGAAGACCGAGGAGGACAACCCCGTTGAGCTGTTTCAAATTTGGCTCAATTTGCCGCGCAAAAACAAGATGGCCGAGCCGTTTTTTGCCATGCTCTGGCACGAAAAGACACCCACGGTCACCGTCCGCGATGAGCGAGGCAACGAGACGGTTGTCACCGTGATCGCAGGCGAGTTTGGCGGACAAAAAGCCTCTGCCCCACCTCCAAAATCCTGGGCGTCTGAGCCACACTCTGACCTGGCGATCTACACCGTTGTGATGCAACCCAACGCGCGCTGGACCTTGCCCGCGGCCACTGCAGAAGCCAACCGCACACTGTACTTTTTCTCTGGAAAATCACTGACCATCAACGGCACCAAGGTGGACGCTTCTCGCGCGATTCAGGTGCACGCCGATCGTGAGTTGGTCCTTGAGAATGGGGACATCATGGGCGAGCTCATGATGCTTCAAGCGCGCCCCATCAACGAGCCGGTCGCACAACATGGCCCGTTTGTCATGAACACGCGCGATGAGCTCGTGCAGGCGTTTAGAGACTACCAACAGACGCAGTTTGGAGGCTGGCCATGGCCCAGCGATGATCCCGCGCATCCGCGAGAAGATGGGCGATTTGCACGGCATATCGATGGGCACGTTGAGCGGCCAGAAAAAGAGTAAGCTGTCCTCTCAGTGATGCATCAAACGACGAAGACCGTACAAAAGTTTGTCGCTGTCGCGGTGCTCGTGACGATTGCGGGGAGCTCGGGATGCCGCAAAAAGACAGACGAACAACGCTTACGCGCGAAGATCGACTGCACCACGGTGCACCTGTACGTGGCGACAAAAGTGGCCCTCACCGGTGATCCCACAAACGCGGATGTACAAAACACGCGAAGGCTTCTGTTCACCGCAGCGCAGACTTCGATGCGACTTTTTGCGGCCACTGAGCACGCGCTCAATCGCACAGCCGGTGCAACGCCCACACAAGCAGTCGCACCCACCGAGACGCTGCACCCGCAAGACATCGCGACGCTCGCGGTGGCACTTTGGCGGCTTCGCGCCGAGGGAGCGCGGTTGGTCCGAACGGGAGACGATGATCGGATACCCTCGGTCATTTTGGCCATCGCCACCATTGCAAGTCTGACCTTGGCGCCAGAGCTGCGGTCCATGCTGAATCCGAGCGCCGAGCACGCGTTGTTTTTTATGGTCTTGCTCGCGATGCGATTTGATAGTCGGGTTCCGATTCCGGTGCCGCCAGAGCTGCTGCTGTATGAAGCGGACAGAACGCACGCAGAGCAGACCGGCCTCCTCGGGCTGGAAGGGCTGCTGCACGCAGCGAAAGCCTATGTGTACGGGACCAACGATTTTTGCGACCTCGCCAAAGTCGAGACCCGGGCCGTCGACGCCGCACAGATGGACCCATTGCTCGCGGCCAGCACTCTTCGTACACTGAGCAACAACCGCGTGTCACTCCAGCGCTCAGAGGCCCTCTCGATGAACGCTTCTGCCCGTGTTTTGGCTCACGGATCGATCGCAATGTGCGCTGCCAAGCAAGGTGACACCCGACAGACCATCAACGAGCTTGGCTCTGTCCTCGACGCCCTCAACGACCTCGGAATCAGCAGCGACGAGACCGCCACACTTCGAGCCTTTGTCGCATACGAGCAAGGCAACACAACCGGCGCACGTGCCGCATTGGCCCAAGCTCGGCAGAGCACCACGATTGACGCCACCACACGCAATCAGATCGCTGCACTCGACGCGGCGATCGCAGCCAACGACCGACGCGCAGTACGCCACGTGATGAACGACGCCGCCATCGCGCAGATTCTCGCGCGAATTCTCTACTGCCGCCTCGAGCGCTCTGGCGCCCTCGCCGCGTTTCGCCAGACACCTATTTTTCAGCAAGTCGACGGCTATTTGCGAACGGCATCCAGGACCGTCTCACAGGCCAGCACGACGCTTCACCTCCCGAGCAATCCGCTTCGTCGCTAACGACAGGCGTTTGGCTGAGGCTTACTTCTCTTCGGTCTTGTCGTCAGTCTTCTCTGGTGCCGCGCCGGCCTTGGGAGCCACCCACGCGGTAGAAGCCAGGTCGCCCTCGCGAAACCCAAAGTACACCTCACACTGATCGAGCATAAACTTCTGGCCCGCAGCGGTGGCGAGATCAACGCGGTACGTATTGATATACTTCACCGAGTCCTTGAGCCACTGATCCCAGGCTTTTTGCGAGATATTGTTGAAGATCTTCTCTCCGAGCTCGTTGCGATACGGAGCCCGCTTAACGCCCGGGAGTTCTTCGCCGAGCTTCTTGCACATCACCATGCGTACGTTGTCTGCCATTGCTTTGGGTCACACATAACACATCCGAGACCATTCGTTATAGCGCTGTTGCAACTCCGTGACGGTCCACGCTTTTCGCGGGTCTTCGAGCAGGGCGCCATCACTCTCGACCACTTGGTACAGGCTCACCTTCGTCCCCGCCACGCTGACGACCTCACCACTCATTTCGCCGCACAATTTTGAGGCTAAAAACAACGCCACCGGCGCCACAAACTGCGGACCGTAGGTCTCATCGGGCATCATTTCAAACATGGACAGCTCATCGGTCATGCGCGTTCGGGCCACAGGCGCGATGGCGTTGACCCGAACCTCTTGCTTTTTCAGCTCAATGGCAAACGTGCGCATGAGGCCATAAATCGCCGCGCTGGCCGCCGCGCTGTTGCACTGACCATAGTTGCCAAACAAGCCCGCGCGCGATGTCGCGAAGACCAGATGGCCGCCCTGTCGCTGCGATGCAAACACGCGACCGGCGGACTGCGCGCAAAACAACGCAGACTTCACGTTGGTTTGATAGACGGCGTCAAAGCTGGCTTCGTCCATTTTGAGTACCGTTTTATCCTGCAAAATGCCAGCAAAACAGAGCGCGGCGTCGAGTCGACCAAACTCTGTCACAGCGCGCTTGATCAAGTGTTCGGCTTCGCGTGCGTGGGACACATCGCCATAGTCCGCGAGCGCAACTCCGTGGTTGAGTGTGATCTCGTGTGCCACTTCGTCAGCCACCGTGCTCGAGCGACCAGAGCCATCACGCTCGCAGCCAAGGTCATTGACGAGGACTTTTGCGCCGTGTTGGGCGAGTAAGAGGGCGGTGGCGCGACCGATTCCACGGCCAGCGCCGGTGACTACAACGACACGATCTGAAAATAAGCGGGATGGGTCAACGGTCATACAGAAGAATTTCGCGCCAACCATAGCGTCAAAGCCTCTAGGGCACCAAGCGATAGGGTACACTTTTGCTTCGTGCAGCTCTTCAAGCCCGAAGCACCTCCTGTTCTGATTGCTCACGGAGGTTCGTGTGACGTGTTTCGCTTTGTGCGCGCGGACAACGGGCAGGTCGGAGTGTTGAAGTGCTTGATCGCAGACGCGCAAAAACATCCCGCAATGGTGGCGGCCTTTGCGCACGAGAGACGACTGTTAGAGTTGTTAAATGGAGAGGGTTTTCCCAAGGTATTTGAGGCATGTGAGTATTTGGGACGCGACGCGATTGTGCTGCAAGATGTGCACGCGGATCCGTTGAAGATTCAGATCGGTGAACCGCGACGATCCGTCAGTGAGTGTCTCGCGATCGTGACACAAGTGCTCGCTTCGCTTGTGCAGCTGCACCAACTCGCGGATGAGCAAGGCGCACTTCACGCGCTTCACCGTGACGTGACGCCCAGCAATGTGCTCTGCGATGAACAGGGACGAT
>JANNCG010001159.1:0-4977 GCA_031386385.1 Myxococcales bacterium | reverse complement strand
AAAACAATTGATATTAATGATCAGCGCGATCGGATTAATCAACGGGCCGAAACGCTGGGGAGTGAAGGATTTCGGGTTTTAGGTGTTGCGTATCGAAACTACAATCGTGATTCTTTTAGCAAAGAAGATGAAATAGGGGAGCTCCACGACCCATGTTCGTACCCAACTGCGAGGCGCGTGATCCGTCCAGCTCCAGAGCCGTTGAACAAGCGCGATGTTTGCAACGACGATCGTCAGCAACGAGAAGCAAACCGATTCGAGCCATACGTGAGCGTGCGAATTCAGCAGCCCATGCCAGGTTGTAAGCGTCAGCGGAAGCTGTGAGAGAACCGCAGCGGTGAAGACGATTGCGGTGAAGCGTCTACGCCACGGATTCATCTTTCCGGGTGGATCGATACTGGTCACCTGGCTTGGTAGCGCATGCCCTGGGGCACCACCTGACCAACGCTCACAAAAATCTTCCCGTCCGCCGCAATGCGCATGGCGAAGTGCGGGAGACCCTGCTGATTGGGGATCGGCCCGCCACTGGTCGCGGGGGACAATAGTGCTCCATCAAACGCAAACGTGCTCCCGTGGTTGCAGGTGCATCCAATGATCGGGTCGCCGGCCATGTAGCGGATCGGACAGCCAGTGTGTGTACAGATCCCGTCCATCGCGTAGTAGCCCATGCCATCGCGGCCGATCACCACAGTGATAGTATTGCCGTTGAGGTCGAGCTTTCGAATCGTGCCAACGATAAGACTCGAGGCCATCACGCCGGTGTCTACTTCGCCACCTGCATCGCCACCGATTGGGTTGGGTCGGTCAGCGGTCATCCCACCGTCGCCAGTACCCATAGGTCCGCAGGCAGGAAACACCGCACCTGCAGCGACTGCGGCCGCAGTGGCTCGAAATAAGAAGCGTCGGCGATCTTCGTTTTTAGAAGGATTGGTTGAATCAGTCATGCACGAAGTTTAGCCGAACTCCGCGAACTAAAACAAGGTTTTGAGTTCGACGGCGGGCAACTTTTTGACCGCGCGTGCGGCGTTGATCGCGCGCAAGAGGCGGCTCTTGCTTGGGCCAGGGATCACTCCGCCCTTCAAAGCAACGGCGAGCAAACGTGGAGTCACGTCTCGTCCACTGCGGGGCTTCTTTGCGCGAGCGGCCTTCGCTGCGTCGTCTTCTTTGCCAACGGCTTGCTTCTTCGCGAGACGGATGGCGCGATCTGCGGGGAGAAGTGCTTCGATTTTGTGCGAAGCAGAGATCAATCGCTCTGGACTAATTTTTGATTCGGTCAGAACGGTAGCAAACTTGGTATTCGCGGTCTTGAGAAGTGCGGCAAGTGCAGACGACATTGAAAGCAGACTCCATGAAGTGAGTACGACGACCCTGTGTAGGGGGGATTGGTCGTACGAGTAATATTGAGCGAATGGGAGTGCTACCGCACCATGTGCTCGTACTCAACCCCTAATTCGCCGAAAACGCCACGCAAACGACGATCAGTGAGCCACGCCTCGGGTGGCTATCGAGCAGAGCGTCGCTGCGAGGGTGGTGTATTGCTCAAGTGTCAACTCGAGACCGGCGACGGAGGCTTCCCACAGCTGATCTCGCAGCCGTTGCAGCGTAGATTCGAGCATAAAGGCAACTGTTTCGTCCGAGGCGGTGGCCGTCAGTTCGCCCGCAACCCGCGCATCGTGGACCAAAGTCTGGATCTGATCCGCGCTGATCATCGCATAACGAGCGAGCAGTCCGCGGGCCTCTGGAATGTGCCGCGCAGCGTCCCGAACGACCCAGCCGAGAATAAACAACGAGGGCGATCGTTGGTGCAGCTCCCAATGCCGCATCGCGAGGGTGGTCAATCGCGAGCCTAAAGCCCCAGCGTCAACGTCGGCAAACAAGTGCGGAGCGTCTTTTTCGATCAACTCGAATTGCGACCTGACGACGCCCGTAAAGAGCGCCTCTTTCGTCGAAAAGTAGCTAAAAAGCGCGCCTTTTGAGACGCCAGCGGCGACCGAAATACGGTTGGTGCTCGCGGCCAGATAGCCAAAACGCGCAAACTCCGTTGTGGCGGCGGCGAGGACAGCGCTTCGCTTTTTGCTATCCAGGCCATTGAAACGTTCGGTGCCGTAGATTTCAATCATTTTTTAACTCAATGCTCCGTAAGTGTTTCGCCAAAGATGGGCGTGGCCGCGACCACAGATTGTGTGACCAATGACAAGGGCGCCGAGCACGCACTTTCGGCTCACGGACGGTAAAGAATATTGCAAGCCCGCGATCGGCGAGCAAAAAACCTTACGGTGGAGAGAGCCAGCGGATCACGAGCTTGTCGGCTCCAAGCAGATACTCGATCGCTGCGAGGGCCAAAAACGGCACAAACGGGACCTTCATTGCGCCTGGGTTCGACTCTTGTTCGTCACTGGGGTCGAGTGTTGCCTGCGACGGCCCGTCATCTTGCGGTGGAGCGCTGGCGCTCACTTGTGAAGTGATTGAAGTGGGTTGTGCCGGGAGCTCTTGAGCTTCGTCTTCGACCTCGTCTTCGAGATGGTCGCTGTCTTCGACGTCGTTGGCGTGGGCGGGGCCGATGCGCTTTCCGAGGACCTTTGCGATCGCCGCGGCTGCCACACCTTGGATCGCTCCGGCCCCGAGTGCAAACAGGACACCGGACGGACCCAAAAGAGCACCGACGAGGGCGAGGATCTCAGCGTCGCCGAGGCCCATCCCGCGACGGCCCGTGAGCAGCTCAAATCCGTCTATAAACAACAAGCGCAGACCGAAGTACCCCAAGCCCGCGCCGGCGATGGCCGAAAAGATGTCAACGCTGGGCTCAAGGACGGGGAGTGCGACCGCGCCGATGAGCGGAAGAGCCGAAAATTTCCACACAAAATTCGGAACCAGCATCTCGTCAAGGTCGATCAGCGCCGCCACCATCAGAGCAAAGAACACTGCGAACCGAAGCAAGAATAGCAACGTGAGTACACCCAGCGATTGTGTCGTTGCAGCGGGCCCGAAAAATAGCCGCTCGGCGATCGCCCAGCCGCCAAAAGCGAACACCGCTTCGACCAAGGGATAGCGTGCGGCGATAGGGGCCCCGCAGTCGCGACATTTTCCTCGGAGCCACAGCCACGCAAACACCGGAACGTTGTCGCGGGCCCGGACGGGTTTGCTGCAATGCGGACAATGCGACCCGGGCCAAGCGAGGCTCATCTCACGGGGCCAACGGTAGACAACCACGTTTGCAAACGAGCCCCACAGTGACGCAAACACAATCGCCAACCCTCGGACAAACCAAGGTGGAAGCTCGTTGACCATCATGTGTGCCGCGTGGCCTTTGTCCGAACGTTGGGTCGGGTCCCCAGCGCCAGGTGCGCTTTGGCGATCTCGCCGCGAAGCGTGGCCGCACGGAGGGGCTCATGCTCGTTTCGTCTGAGAAATTCCTTTAAAAACGGAAGTCCGTCCGGATTGCCTAGCCGGTGCTTTACCCACCCAAGGACAAAGCGTCCGTACCCCTCTGCCTGAGCTCCAAGCTCAAGGTCAGCCATCACCGCCGTCAGCTCTTTTGCGTGCACCCCCCGGGACAGCTCGACCATCATGCCCTGGGCTTGGTGAAGAAGTCTTGTCGTGCTCGACCAGCGCACCGCGCGCTCAAGCGCCGCGTTTGCCTCATCGTGTCGCTCAGCGTGCCACAATGCCATCGCGCAAGAAGACCAGTGCAGCGCCCGGCGGGTTGCCGGCGCATAGCGTGCTGCGAGTCGATAGGCGTGTGCTGCAGAAACAAACCACCCCAGCCCCGCCGATGCGCGCGCGAGGTCCGCGTTGGCAACCTCGCTCATCACGCCCAGCCGGACCATTTTTCGCGCCACTGCGTGCGCGGACCGGGGATGGCCCTCGCGCATGGTGGCTTTGAACAGCTCGCGCAACAAAAGCAGGTGAGATTCTTGATCGACCTCATCGCCTCGGGTTTTGGCTTGCTCAATGACGTCTAGGCCCGCCCGCGCATGAATACGCGAATCGCCCGGCGATTCACTGGTCATTGCGAGTCGCAGGTACTCTTCCGCCGGAGGAGCGGCCAAAAAACGGTCGCCGTGAGACGTGCTCAATTGGACTGAATATGACCCTAGCAGAAAAACCGGCGTTTGGGCGACCTTTGTGGCTATCATTGACGAAGTGGCTGTCGAAGATCCTCTTATCGGCGAAGTGTTAGACGGAAAGTACCGACTGCTTGGCGCGCTTGGCGCGGGCGGGATGGGCAAGGTCTATCGTGCAGAGCAGCTCGCGTTGCATCGCGAAGTTGCGGTGAAAGTCCTTGATGCCTCGGAGTCACATCGTGACGCGGACCCTGCCGTGGAGCGTCGATTTTTTCTCGAGGCGTCGCTGTGCGCGAAGCTCTCGCACCCCAATGTGGTCACGGTGCACGACTACGGTCGTGTAGAACTAAAGGGCATCCAGCGCTTTTTTATCGCGATGGAGCTGCTCGAAGGGGACACTTTGCACCGTCGCCTCGGCAAGGGTGCGACCGTGATGTCGGTGGTCGATACCCTCAACCTTGGGATCGAGATCACCCGTGGGTTGCGTGCCGCACACAAGGCAGGGTTGATTCACCGAGATCTGAAGCCGGGCAACATCATGTTGCTGCCAACGGACGACGGTGAGCGCGTTAAGATTTTGGACTTCGGTTTGGTGAAACAAGTCGGAAGTGATCTTCGCGAAGACATCACACAAGAGGGGACTTTTTTGGGCTCGCCTCGCTATATGGCGCCTGAGCAAGTCTCCGCATCGCCCGTGGACCATCGGTGCGATCTGTACTCGCTTGGGATCATTTTGTACCAGTGCTTGACGGGTAAGACTCCCTTCGATGGCTCCGCTCCGATGGACGTGTTGGTGCAGCACATGACCGCGCCGGTTCCGCCGATGATTGAGCGCAACGCGGCGGTGCACGTGCCGCCAGCGATGGAGCAGATTGTTCGACGGCTGCTAGAGAAAACACCACGCAATCGCTAC
>JANNCG010001156.1:0-1628 GCA_031386385.1 Myxococcales bacterium | reverse complement strand
GGAATCAACAATAACTCAGTAAAATCCCCTGCGATCAGCCGAAAGGTTCGCTTCTCGATAGCGGGATCAAACGTCTGTTTCGAAAACAGCGCACTCTCAAGTTGTGCCAGTCCGGTCGCGAGTCCTGCAGCGATCTCAAGGGCTCTGGGCGTCGGGATCACGCCTCTTCCCGCGCGCACCAACAATGGGTCTGCGAGCAGCTCTCGGAGCCGAGCCAGCGCGTGGCTGGTTGCGGACTGGCTGAGCCCAACCCGCTTGGCAGCAGCGGTGATGCTTCGAGTCTCAATGAGCGCGTGCAAGATCACGGCGAGATTTAAATCCACTGCGGATAGCTGCATGACCTGCATACTCTATGTGACAACTATGCATTAGTCGCATGAATTATCGCGCTGTATGTTCTCGGTGCGATCCAGAGCACACCCGCTCGGGACGCAACCCATTCGACGGAGTTAAGTGATGATCTACGCAATCGCAGGTGTTTCAGGCAATACAGGTAAAGTGGCGGCAGAAGCGCTGTTGGCAGCTGGCAAAAAAGTTCGCGTGATTGTGCGCGACGCAGCCAAGGGGCAAAGCTGGAAGGACCGAGGCGCCGAGGTAGCCGTGGCGGACCTCACGGACGTACCTGCGCTCACCAAAGCCCTCACGGGCGTGGCCGGTGCGTACTTGCTGTGCCCACCCAACATGGCAGCGGAGGATTTTGCTGCGCACCAAAAGACCGTCATCACAGCGCTTGCCGAAGCGGTCGCACACAGCGGTGTCCCTCACGTTGTGTTGCTGTCGTCCGTGGGCGCACAGCACCCCTCGGGGACCGGACCCATCTCGGCGATGCACCACGCAGAGAAGGCCATCGGGGCCGTCGGTACTACCTCGTTGACCTCTCTGCGCGCGGCGTACTTTATGGAGAACCTTGGCGGCTCTCTCGGGATGCTCGACAAGGGGATCTTGGGAACGTTTGTCCCTGCGGGGGTAAAACTCCCGATGGTTGCCACGAAAGACATTGGACTTCAGGCAGCAAAATGGCTCGTAGAGGGACCAAGGTCGCGCCTGCACATTGTGGAGCTCTCCAGCGCCACCCACGACATGAATGACGTCGCAGCAGCGCTCACCACGATCCTCGGCAAGCCCATCGCCGTGGGGGAGGCGCCGATCGCGGCGATGGTTTCGACGTTGATGGGGTATGGGTTCAAGCAGAAGCTGGCTGAGATGTACGCCGAGATGACCGCCGCGTTTTCAAACGGAACCGTCGTCTTCGAAGGCACTCACACCACTGCGCACGGCAGCACAACCCTCGACACAGTGCTGCGGCAGCTCTTGGGCGCCAAGTAGCTCGCCCGTACAGAATTGGGCATGACCAATGCCTGGCGGGGACGCGAAAACTCTGCGGATGACCGCTGTCTACAGTGTGCTAAAGATTTCATACTCAACGTGAATTTTTCGCTGCCTGCTACCCTTCAGCACGCGCTCGCTCGCGCGACACCGCTCGCCCAGCTGCTCGCTAGTTCGCCCGCTGCTCGGCATCCAGATCGCGAGGGGATCCCCGTGGCCCCTGGCTGGCTCCCTGGTCTTGGGCACGTGCCAGCGCTCTTTGTGGCCACCGCGTGGGTGTGTCGTGAGGGCGACAAGCTCGG
>JANNCG010001155.1:0-3120 GCA_031386385.1 Myxococcales bacterium | reverse complement strand
GGTGGTGCACGTTACCGATGGTGTTTCGGGCACAACGATCGGAGACCACGTTACCATCGGACACAGTGTGACCGTCCACGCTTGCACCATCGGCTCGCGAGTCCTCGTCGGAATGGGATCCATTGTCTTGGACATGGCTGTCATTGAAGATGATGTGCTCTTGGCGGCTGGCTCGCTTGTGACTCCGCGGAGCGTGCTGCCCTCGGGGTGGCTTTGTCGAGGCTCACCGGCGAAGCCCGTACGGCTCCTCGATGAGCGAGAGCGTGCGATGATCGCCGGTGGCTGGAAGGCCTACGTAGACCTCGGTCAGCGCTACTAACCAAGCGATTTTTCAGGCAAACGTAAACTTGTGCTAAACGTGTGGTGAATTCGCTCGCAGTGCGAAATTCAAGTTAGCATGGGATTCATGAAGCTGCGTAGCGCTCGCTCTTGGGCAACTCTTTCGTCAATGTGGTGTGTCTCGGTTGCGGTTGCGGCGTGCTCAACCGGGCCCGGAGGCGAAGACGGCATGGGGAGTGACGGCAGGCCAGTGGGAGACGTTCCATTGGTTTTGAGTGATATAACTCTTCCATCGGATATGCTTGAGATTGATGTCCCGTCGGGCGAGAGCGGAGTGTTTGATGTTCCGACCGTGGTCGATGTGCCGACAGGAGGCGATGGCGGATGTCTGCCAGCTGCCATCAATCCTATGCGACCACTTGCGCCACCCCTCGCTACGACGTGGGATCCGTGTGTCTGCGCGTTTGCCGATCCTACGCTTCGCAATGATCCCGTTTTTGCCATGCGGCCATATAACGCACCGGGGGTGACGGCTTGCGGTGCGGGGATGGCGGCCATAAGAGCGCAGCTTGGCAGCAGACACCGCTCCGTGTGCACCCCAAACCCGATGCCCACGTGTATGAACACTGACGAGACCATCGCATGTCCGGTGACGGATCACCCGCAATTTCCGCAGAATTCTGCTTTTGAAGTGGTACTCAAGACCTATCTACAGACGCTCACCGCCGCAGATTTTACGATCCCCGTCCCTGCAGCAGGGCGCATCGCATTTGACCGTGCGGCGTTTGACGCGCTAAACGATGACGAGCTGTTTCGCTACTGGTTGGTCTTTCAATCCAACGCGCGTGAGCTCCCCGAGCAGTGGTGGGCAGCATATAACTCATCAGCGTTTACCTACGCGTCGCTGATGATGGGTGGCAATGTTCGCTGCTTGGTACAGGGCAACGCCCCGGACCCAAACGCCGCGTCTGGAATCAACGCCAGTTATGTAGACATGTTGCTGTGGACGCACCTGAATTTTCCTGGCAATCCATTTTATCAGAACGCGGGGCTTCGACGGCGTGCGTTTGCGCTCGCCACCGCTGACCTAGTGCACAACGTCTACGGGCGCATCCAGGGCGATGGTTTGGTCACTGGGCCGGATCGAAGCTTTGCTTCGCCATACGTCGCGGGCCGTCTCGCGCGTCTCGCGATGGCGTACGATTTGGTTGAAAACGCGGTGCCACCGCAGGCCCTCGCGGCGTTTGAGGCCGGGGTTCGGTACCTCGCGAAGCGGTTTGAATACGCTGCAAATTATGATGCTAACACCGATATGCACACCTTTGGTTGGGCAGGGATGTGGCACTTGGCGCACGCCTCACGAGACCGGCGTGTGCTTGACGACGCGCTCACGATTGTGCGCGCTGAGCGAATGGCCGATTGGCATCCCGCCGGTTACTTCGATCACACCTCGTCACACGTGGGCGGAATGGACATGAGCTACGAGGGGATTTCTCGCTGGTCTATGGCCTGGGCGGGGATTGTTTCACGTGGAGAAACTCAGTTCGATCTGATGCGAGATACGCTGAGAGCGTCGGTTAATCTGCGCTCACACCTGATTGTCGAAGAGCCGAATCACGCGCTTGTTGGCACGACGGTAACAAGCCCTGCGACAGCAGACGACTCAAGCGACGACCAATACGGTACGCTCCAGCGCGACGCGGCCGTTGCTCTTCTCGTGGACGATGGGCTGTGGATGCCGCTGGTTCGCTCAACGCTCGCTGCGAGCCCCGCACCCCCAACGCGCGCACAAATGCTCACCGATATCCAAGCTGGCTTGGGCGCGACCACGGTCCCCACGGCCTCGCGCAATTTGCTCGGTGGTTGCTCGAGCGCGACGTTTCCGCACGATGCAAATTTTGCTTACACAAGCTATGCCGGCGTCCCAGGACTATACGCGACCTTGCAGCGCTTGAGCGCTACGGGTTCACCACTGCTGCGCCCACCGCTGGCGCGCGGGACGACGGTGATTAGGAGGTTTCCTGAGCAAAGTGCCACGGATTTTGTCGCCTTTCGGCTAGGTGATCGGGCGGCGATTATGCACACCGGACCTGCTGCACAGACCTATAGCACGGGTCCGGTCACGCCCGCTGAGATGGCGTTGTGGAGCCCGATGAACCCCGAGCCCGCGATGGGTTTTGGCGGGGGTCAGCTCGCGACCTATTGGCGCGCTTCAACCGGGGCGGTGCTCAATGCTCGAGCGCGTGGCGGGCAGAACAATCTCGCAAGCGATCAATGGACCGAGATGCGTGGTTGGGCCGTGCATGCCGTGAATGGGTATGTCTCGGTCGCTGGACAAGCGCGGCCGTTTAGCAGCGCACGATTGGTTCAGCCCACGGTGACGTCTAGCACCACCTGCGACAGCGCGACGGTGAACGTCACAGGGGTGTTGGGAGGCAACATGGGGCTCGGCCGCTACGCCGCACCAGGAGGAACACTCGCAATGACCCCGCTGACATTCACTCGCAATATGGTGAGCAGCGCGAGCGGTGTCGCGGTGACCACTACGCTGGATCCGGGAGCATCCCGTCCTATGTTGACGGAGCTCTTTGAGTCTCTGCCTGTGTGGGTCGGCTCAAACTCTGATGCGACATTGGCGAGCGCTCCAATGTCTCCGGAGGCGGCCTCAATGACGAGCATTGAGCTGGTGACTATGGGCGGCGCGATGGTGGCGCCAAGCGCGATGTGGACGGCAAATATCACGGCGATTGTGATTCACCGTTTTGGTGGGACCGTGCGTATCACTCTCGATATGCCGCGCCGAGTTCGTCGTGGACCCGACTGGTGGACGGGCGTCAACCG
>JANNCG010000504.1:0-5351 GCA_031386385.1 Myxococcales bacterium | reverse complement strand
CAAGACTCCAAGCGGATTATCGAGGATAGAGACCTGCTCCGTTGACCGGATCCTAAACGTGTGATCATCCACACCTTCGACGAAGTGATCTGTTGGCGCCATGGACAACACCAGTCCAACATTTGCGATGTGGCCTCCGTCTGCGAGCAGAGGCAGCACGTACATCGCAACAGAGGGATCGCTGCTCGCCAGGACAATCATCACGGATCGTGGGTTGCACTGCCATTCGGTCTGGTGGCCAATGGCTCGTTGACCGACCGATATGCGCGCCATGTTGAGCGGTTGCCCGACACGCAACAGTGGCCCCAAGACAAACTGCATCACGGCAAAAACGCAGAACAATGGCGCGATAAGCGCCTTGTGCAGCAGCCCCTCTTCGCCTCTCAGTAGAATTGCAGATTGACGCAACGCGATCCCTATGACGGTCGCCAGACAAAGCCCAACCAGCGGAAGCATTCGACCTCCCGGTGCTCCTGCAACGGAGGGGACCAGAGCGACAAAAGAAGCCACACACATGACCCCAACAACCCGTCGAAGCGAGGGGTCGAGCCGAGAGCGAAGAAGCAGCATCCACAGCGCAAACGCCGCCAAAGTCACGCCGCCAATACGCGCGATACTGCGCGCAACAACACCGCCGAACATGAGAAAGTCTGCTGGAATCGAGCTCAACGGATCCGCAAGCAGCCCGACCATTCGCTGAAAAAAATCTGCGCGATACGCAGAAAACTCATGCACCGGATCGTGATAGATCCCCGAAGAGCGAACGCCGTACCCACCCAGTGAGTACAAAACCAGATACAGCACGCCTATGGCTACCGGGACACTCAGTCGCTTGACGCGATCAAGCGGGACACTCGACGGTCGCAATAGCAAGTCGATCGCGCCGAGCAGGATGATCGCGGCCAGCGTTGTTTCACCAGCAAATAGTCCAGCGAATAGCGCGACGGCGCTGGGCACTCCTACCGCTGGGTGTGCTGGAACATCGGGAGCCTGCTGCAAGCGTTTTGCAAAAAGCGCGACAGAGAGCAAGCCGAACACACCGGCCACGAGTGAGTTGCGGGCCGCGACCCACTGAAGCCCGCTGCTGTGGTGCGCCGCGAGCACAAAGCACCACGTCGCTGTGATGGCAAACTTCTCAGGGACGATCGATTTAAGAATTGAAGCTGCGAGCCAGCAGAGCGCGACAAACCAGAGGATGTTTTGCGCATGCCCCACCTCCGTGGTGTAGCGATCAAACAAGTGGTCCAACGCGACGAGGGCGCTTGAGAGTGGGCGAAAAAACCGAATACGAAAGTCCTCCGCCGTCCACCACGGAAACATCCCGTGCGCCATCGCGAACTGCATCTCACCCGGGGTCCTGGTGAAGTCGTACAGCCGTGTGGGGTCCGAGCTCCACGTCGGAATGGCCCCACGAAGAATGAGCCGATGGACGTAGTCGTCCATGACGATTCCGACGCGAAAGATCGGCAACGACAGCAGGACCGAGAGGCCGATCGCCCACCGTTGCTGTGCGTACAGACGAAAAAATGCAGAAATTCGATGCAAAGTGGCAACGATTTAGGGCTCACTCCAGGGCTGAGTCAACAGCGTTATTCGCGCAATTTTTCAAGCGAAGTTCTGACAGTGCCTGTTCGGCAGGGATGGACCGCAGGTGAATTCGACAGCGGCTCTTGACAGGGGCGCATGAACGGAACTAAGTCTCGTTTTGTTCAGAATGTTCTGAACGTTCAGAACCTAACTTGGGACTCCAATGACCGTGCACCTCGCTGATGATGCAGAGCTTTTAGTCGCCGACGCGGTTGGCGACGTGATTGAGCACTGGGGTTTTCGCAAAGCCCTGGGCCGAGTGTGGTCCGTCCTTTATCTGCGCGCTGAGCCGATGACGGCGACGGACTTAGGCGAGGTTCTTCAAATGTCCGCCGGCGGTTTGAGCACAACTCTCACAGAGCTTCAGCGGTGGAATGTCGTGCGTCGCGTCTCTCGACTCGGTGAGCGAAAAGAATTTTTTGAAGCTGAGACAAACCTCTGGCGGATGATCAGCAAGGTCGTAAGCGAGCGCGAACGATTTGTGATTCGCTCGGTTCGCGAGAGGCTTGAGCGCGCGCAAAATCTCCTCTCGGCGGGTCGCGACTCTGCGACGCGAGCGCGACGCGGGAGGATTGGTCAATTGCTCTCCGTTGCGCAGACCGCAGAGACGGTAGCAGAAAAATTTGTTCAATCCCAAAGGGCTGATTTTTCAATGTTCACGGAGTTACTTGCGTTACCATTAAAGAGAACATGAGCTAGGACGGTACCCCTTTGCTCTCAACCCCGGGTGGAAAGCCTCAATGACTGCAATTTCAAAATCGGCCGAAGTGATGCCGCGTCTGCAAGCTGTTGCTGCTCAACATAACGCGCTCAGCCTTGCAGAAAAGCTGCAAAATCTCCGCGAGTTCATCAACGACGACATGCAACAGGTCGAGCACGACCTGCGAGCGATTGAGATGAAGGACACGCCCCTGCACCACAGCGCAAAGCTGCTCTTAGGGCTCGGGGGCAAGCGCCTGCGACCCATGTGCGTCGCGCTCGCGTCTCGCGTCGGAACTGGATTTAATGCAACAGCCCGCGCCATGGCCGTTGCGGTTGAGAGCGTCCACAACGCCACGTTGCTCCATGACGATGTTGTGGATCTGGGCGATGTGCGAAGGGGGGCTCCTGCGGCGCGAGTGGTTTATGGCAACGCTGCCAGCATCTTTGCAGGCGACTGGCTCTTGGTCGACGCACTTGAGCGTATTCAGCAGAGCGGCCGCAACGACCTGCTCGTTCGGATGCTTAGCACGCTGAAAGAAATGCTCGATGCCGAGAGCCTGCAACTCTCTAACCGCGGCTCCATGCGCGGAAGCGTCGGTGATTACTTTCGTGTTGTAGAAGGCAAGACCGCATCGCTGTTTGGCTGGGGACTTTACGCCGGAGCGATGGCTGGCTCGGTGGCCGTAGAGCACTGCGAAGCCGTTGAGCGGTTTGGACGAAAAGTTGGACTATGTTTTCAGCTCGTCGACGACGTGCTCGATATCGGCGGCGACACCGCTACAGTCGGCAAATCGATGTTTAGTGATCTGCGCGAAGGCAAGGCTACATACCCGCTGTTGCTCGCCGTCGAGCGCGACCCCGCACTCGGTGAAATGATCGAGTGCAGCGTCCGTGACGGAGTCGGTCTGGATCCCGAACTTGAGCGTCGTGCCACCAGCGCGCTGAGCGACGGGACCGTGTTGGCGCAATGTCGCGAGCTCGCCGTGCGCCTCACCGACGAGGCCGTTCACTCGTTGGACTCTCTGCCCGCCAGCGCCGCCAAAGACGGACTGGTGGGAGTCTCACTTGCACTCTTGCATCGGACGAAATAAGACCATGTACATTCTATTGTCACCCGGCGCTGATTCGGATGCTGTCAAACGGGCACTCATCACCCACGGTCAGTGGGTGCACCCCAGTGAGGGAGGATTTCGCGTGGATGCCTATTCCGCGAAGATTTCATCGGAGATTCTGCAGGCTATTCCTGGCGTCGCACGGGTCGTCCGAGACAAGTCGCTGCACCCCAAGGTCGACGCACACTCTCCGATCATTGACGTCGGGGGGCTAAAAATTGGCCTAGGACTTCCGCCGGTTTTGATGAGTGGACCCTGTGCGGTTGAGAGCGAAGACCGCATCATGCGGATCGCCGAGTTGCTCGCTCCAAGAGGGGCAACTGTGCTTCGCGGAGGCGCGTATAAGCCTCGTACAAGTCCCTACGCTTTTCAGGGACACGGCGAGGTCGCGCTGCGCTGGATGCGCAAAGCGGCGGACACTTATAAGCTAAAAGTTGTCACTGAAGTCATGGGCGAAGGAGAGGCGAATCAGGTCGCTGAATACGCTGATCTGCTGCAAATTGGCTCACGAAATATGTCTAACTACGCTCTGCTGAAGGCCGCCGGCAAGACCCAAAAGCCCGTGTTGCTCAAGCGCTCAATGTCCGCCACTGTCAGCGAGTGGCTGCAAGCAGGAGAGTATCTCTTGGTCCACGGAGCGAGCGGCGTGCTGTTCTGCGAGCGCGGGATTCGCGGCTTCGATGAGCAGACCCGCAACTTGCTAGATCTTGCAGCGGTCGCGCTTTTGGCACACGCGCACAAAGTCGCGGTGATCGTTGATCCATCACACGCAACCGGACGTCGAGACCTGGTACTGCCTCTCGCAAAAGCCGCGCTCAGCGCCGGCGCCGCAGGGGTGATGGTTGAGACTCACGATGATCCAGGATATGCGCTATCGGATGGGCCACAAGCCCTTCGACCCGAAGAGCTAGACGGGTTTGGTTCGACCTTTTTGTCGGCACGGAGCTCGTGATGTCTCGCTCAGTCAACGCCCGAATTAGCGGTCTGTACAAACAGTCACTGAGTGAACGGGTGAAGTCTGTGTGCGCGGCCGCCTCACTGTCGCCCGAGCAATCTCAGCAGGTTCGCGCTTACCTCTGCGCTGGGGGCGGGCTGAGCGTCGAAGCCGCAGACTCAATGAGCGAAAACGTTCTTGCCACTTTTGGTCTTCCGTTCTCAGTGGCGACGAATTTTCTAGTCAATGGGCAGGACTTTCTCGTTCCGATGTCCGTCGAAGAGCCAAGTGTGGTAGCCGCTGCATCCAATGCAGCGCGCATGGTCCGAGCCAGCGGCGGATTTCACGCGGAGGCCGACCCCGCCATTATGACGGCACAGGTGCAGTTCGACGCGGTCCCAAACCCCGAGCAAGCGGCGCAGCGAGTTCTCGAAATCTCAGCAAAAATCCTCGCGTGTGGGGACCTCTCGATCCCCAACATGGTCGAGCGGGGCGGCGGTTGCCGTGATCTCACCGTGCGGGTTCTATCTGCCGAAGAGGGAGTGGTCGTTGTGGATGTGTTTGTCGCGGTCGGGGACGCCATGGGAGCAAACATGGCCGACACTGTCGCCGAGGCGGTCGCGCCGATGATTCACAGTGTTATGGGGGGCTTAGTTGGATTGAGAATTCTCAGCAATTTGCCCCTTCGTCGCTGCGTACGAGTTCAATGCGATGTCACCGACGAGATGTTGGGAGGGTCCCACATCGCAGATGGGATCGCGAGAGCCTCTCGGTTCGCTTCACTCGACATGCTCCGCGCCGTGACACATAACAAAGGGTTTATGAACGGCGTCGACGCGGTGGCGGTAGCGTTGGGGCAAGACTGGCGCTCGATTGAGGCCGGAGCCCATGCGTTTGCCGCGCTCAAGGGGACTTACGGGCCCATCAGTCGATGGGTCAGAACGGGATCCGGCATCAGCGGCCACAGCGAGCTCCCTCTCGCGGTCGGAACCGTCGGCGGAAGCACCCAGTCGCAC